>JAPLPI010000161.1 GCA_026400305.1 Alphaproteobacteria bacterium
CGGCATGGGCAAGGATGGCGTCAAGGCCGACGTGCCAGCCGATCCGGAATTCCTTCCCGCCGTGTTCCGGGGAGAAGTGGGAGAGGACGTCGATCCCTTCGCCACCAAGCTGGGCAGCTATTACACCGTCCATGTGAATGGCCAGGCGCTGCCCAAGCTGAAGCTGCTGGGCCAGGTACGCGCCCAGGCGCTGGCCGATTGGACCACGGAGCAGCGCGGCATCATGCTGGCCAAGCGCGCCCAGACGCTGGCCGCCCAGGCGGCCAAGGACAAGTCGCTAGACGGCATCGCCAAAGAATTGAAAGTGCCTATGCAACACAGCCCGGCCCTGACGCGGCAGACCAACGACACCATGTTCGGCGAAGCGATGGTGGCCAAGCTGTTCAACGCCCCGGCCGGCGGCGTGGACTTCGGACCGCAAAGCACGTCAGGAAATTATGTCATCGCCCGCATCACCGGCATTTCCCATCCAACGCTGAACCAGCGCGATCCGAGCTTCCAGGGCGGCATGATGCGTTTCTCCCAGTCGGTGGCGGGTGACTTCTCCATCGCCCTGGCCAATGCCGCCCGCATCCGCCAGACCGTGAAGGTGAACCAGAAGCTGGTCCAATCGGTGACGGGCGCGAACCAGTGACCGCGTTATGATCGAGCCGGCTTTCGATGCCTTCGCTTCCGGTTATGCGCAGGGGCGCGCCCAGCTTGTCTTTACCAGGCTGGTCGCCGACATGGAGACACCGGTCTCCGCTTTTCTCAAGCTCGGCGACGGCAAGGACAATACCTTCCTTCTGGAAAGCGTCCAGGGCGGCGAGACCCGCGGGCGCTATTCTATCATCGGGCTGAAGCCGGACCTGATCTGGCGGTGCCGCAATGGCGTCGCCGAGATCAACCGCAACGCATTGACCCATACCGACAGCTTCACGCCGGAAAGCACCAAGCCACTGGCGAGCCTGCGCGCCCTGACCAAGGAAACGCAGGCGGCGATCCCCAGCGGTCTACCGCCCATGGCCACCGGCCTGTTCGGCTACCTGGGCTATGATATGGCGCGGCAGGTGGAAAACCTGCCAAATCCGCCGCCCGACACGCTGGGCCTGCCAGACGCCATCCTGCTGCGTCCCACCATCACCGCCATCTTCGACAGCGTGAAGGACGAGATCATCGTCATCAGCCCTGTCTGGATCGACAAGACCGTGGACGCCAAGGCCGCTTATGCCCGCGCCACCGCGCGACTGGACGAAGCTGTTGCCGCGCTGGAAGCCCCTGCTCCGCATCCCGCGCCCGTACCTGCCAACCTGCCGACCGGCGTGGCGGTGAAATCCAACATGACCAAGGACGAGTATTTCGCCGTGGTCGCGCGCGCCAAGGAATACATCATGGCGGGCGATGTGTTTCAGGTGGTGCCCAGCCAACGCTTCCGCCGGCCCTTCACCCTGCCGCCCTTCTCGCTCTACCGTGCCCTGCGGCGACTGAACCCTTCGCCGTACCTTTATTACCTGTCGATGCCCGCCTTTCAGATCGTGGGCTCCAGCCCCGAAGTTCTGGTGCGGCTGCGCGACGGCAAGGTCACCATCCGCCCCATAGCCGGCACGCGCTGGAGAGGAAAAACGCCGGAAGAAGACAAAGCGCTTGCCGAAGACCTGATGTCCGATCCAAAGGAGCGCGCCGAGCATCTGATGCTGATTGATCTGGGCCGCAACGATGTGGGCCGCATCGCCAAGACCGGCGCGGTGAAAGTCACCGACAGCTTCTTCATCGAGCGCTACAGCCATGTGATGCATCTTGTGTCCAACGTCGAGGGTGAAATCCGAGACGGGCTGGACGCGGTGGATGCGCTGGCTGCGGGCCTGCCAGCCGGCACCCTGACGGGCGCCCCCAAGATCCGCGCCATGGAAATCATTGACGAGTTCGAAAAAGAAAAGCGCGGCGCCGCCTATGCCGGCGCGGTGGGCTATTTCGCCGCCGACGGCTCGATGGACACCTGCATCGTGCTGCGCACCGCTCTGGTCAAGGACGGAATCATGTATGTGCAGGCCGGCGGCGGCGTGGTCGCCGACAGCGTGCCGGAGGCCGAGTATCAGGAAACCATCAACAAATCCAAAGCACTTCTCGCCGCCGCCGAGGAAGCTGTCCGCTTCGCCTCCGCCGCCAAAAAGGGCCAGTAGGCCAGGGCGGTTTTTAGGCTAAACCCCGTTATCGCCTCGATACGGAGACGCCTTGAGCCAGAAAAACGACACCAAGACCGTGCTGGTGGTGGATGACGAGGCCACGGTGCGGATTTTGACCTCCGAAGTGCTGGGTGAATGCTACTAGAGCACCCTGGATAGCGGACGACGGACCATCGGCGCTCAATACCCTGGAATCCGGCAAGCGCACCGACTTAATGATCACCGATGTCGGCCTACCCGGCGGCATGAATGGCCGTCAGGTGGCGGACGCGGCGCGTAAGCTGCGCAAGGACCTGAAGGCCCTGTTCATCACCGGCTATATGAAGAATGCCGTAGTCCGCAACGGACGCCTGGACCGATGCATGGAAGGTCTGGTCAAGCCTTTCGGCATTTCCAGCCTGACAAAAAAAAGCCCCCGAGATGCCCGACAGCTAGCGTCCCACGATCGCGATATCGCGCGCCACCTTGCGCCGCATCGCCTCGTCCAGCGGCACCAGGGTCACGCCGTGGTCATGCGCCAGCCAGTCCTTCAGCAAGCGCAAGGTCGCGTCATGGGGATGGCCGATGGCGATGGCAACGCCACGACGTTTTGCTTCACGCGCCAAAATCTCCAGCTGGGCACTCACCGCCGCCTCGCGCTGATCGTCGTCCAGGAAGACGTCGCGTCCGGCCGTCATCACGCCAGCTGCCCTCGCCGCCGCCGGCACCGCGCTGTCCGGTCCGGTGCGGGAATCGAAGAAGAACAGATGCCGCGCCCGCAAGGTCGCCATCACCGGCGCCAGCCCCACAGCGTCAGCGGTAAAGCGGCTGCCTTCATGATTGTTGATCCCCACAAGGCCAGGCACTCGCGTCAAGTTCCAGCTCATGCGGCTGGCGATTTCATTCGGCGCCATGCCGGTCGTGAGCGTCATAGGGCCCGGGTCCTCGAGACCCAGCGCCTGCATCGGCACATGCGCTAGCACCAAATGGCCTTTGCGGGCCGCCGCGTCCGCCAGGAATGGCGTGGCCTCGGCAAAGGGCAAAAAAGACAACGCCACAGCCTCTGGCAGCGCCATGGCGCGGTCGGTTCCGGCCAGGTCCTCGCCAAGATCGTCGATACAGATGGCGATCACCGGCCGCGCCCCACTCAACGCCGGCGGCGGGCCACGCTGCATATCCAGGATCGCCCGGGGCAACCATTCCGGCATGGTAGATGGCGTTACCGGATACAGCACCTGCGGCGTGTAGTGGCTTTCGCTGAAGCCTTGCGGCACGGCGAAGCGCGCGACGCCATGCGCCAGCCCGTCCGGCGCGGCGGATTCGGCGGCGATTCCCTGTACGACGGCTTCCAGAAATTTTGGAGTGCCCGCCAGCGCCGCAGCGCCGCCCAGCACCAACCCCGCGCCGAATAGCACACAGAAGGCTATCTCAGGTATGCGCCGAATCAGGGATGCGCGGTCCATGCCGTAGTCTGCGGCAGGAGAAACCTCTGTCAATCTGCTGCGACGTGCGCACCGGCGCCATAGACAGCGCGCTTGCACACCTACCCCATCCCGATCAGCAGGATGCAGATCCAGCATGACGCCCAGAAGATGTCATTCGCCGCCAGCAGATAGGCCCTGCTGGTCATGGTGCGCGTCACCGCCGCCTTGGCCGCCAAGTTCGCAAAGCCGGCGCTGTGCAGACACGCGAGCGCCTTGCTCAGCCCCGGTGTGACAGTGGTCGCCTGGTCGGCCATCCGGCTTTTGTGCAGCGCTTCGCGCCGGTCCCACAGGGTGGTGCCGATGGAGGCGGCAAACCAGCCGCCGTTGACGCGCGCGACGTTTGACAGGCCCGAGGCCAGCGATATTTTCTGCGGCGGTGAAATTGGCCCGCATCAGATACGACACGCCGAACGCGATATAGGCTACCATGGCGATGATGCGCGCATCCACCTTGCTCATCAGCTTGGTCTACAGGGGCATCAGCGGAACCGCGATCACGCCGGTGGGCGCTGCCACCAGCCCCGCCCAGGTCACCGTGTAACCAACCTGCGTCTGCAACTGCCAATTTTCGCCTTGCCAGCCCTGCGCAAATCACACGAAAAAGCGGCATGCCCTCATTCGTCTACGTGCTGGCGACGAAAAATCCGGGCGGCCGGACAATCACTTATGTCGGCTGGACCCTGGACCTAGACCGCCGCCTCGCCGAGCATAATGGCAAGGCGGCCGGTGCCAAAACCACGCGCGGCCGGGAATGGTCTCTGGTCTATGCCGAAAAGCATCGCACCCGCAAAGGCGCCATGCGGCGTGAATTTGTGCTGAAGAGCGACCGGAAGTTTCGTGCCCTTTTGCGAAACAACTAGCGCATCCTAGGGCAGCGGATGCGCCTTGAGCTGCTTGTAACCAGTATCGGTCACTTCGAAATTTCCGAACACCGGCTCCAGCTTCAACTGGGTCAGGCGCCAGTCGGCAATATAGCGAATATAGGATTTTATTTCCTTGGCGGTCATGCCCTGGACTTCGCCCAGGTTGAAGGCCAGATCCACAAAGCCCTCTTCCAGCCCGACCATGGTGTGGGCGACCTCGCGGATATCGTCGCGCACCGTCTTGGTAACGCATTGGGTTTCATCGGCCCAGGCGTGATAGAGCTTGGTGATGCCCTCGCAGTGCAGGCTTTCGTCGCGCACAGACCAGGACACAATCTGGCCCATGCCGTTCATCTTATTGAAGCGCGGGAAGTTCATGAGCATCGCAAAGCTGGCGAACAGCGACATGCCTTCGGTGAAGGCCCCGAACATGGCCAGGGTACGCGCCACGTCGGCGCAGGTGCCCACCCCGAAGGTGTGCATGTAGTCGGCCTTGGCCTTCATCTCCGAATAGTCGCGGAAGGCTTCGAACTCGGTCTGGGGCATCCCCAGGGTCTTGAGCAGGAGCGCATAGGCGTCGATATGCACCGTCTCCATGTTGGTGAAGGCGGCCATCATCATCTGCACTTCCAAGGGCTGGAAAATGGGGATGTAGCGCTTGAGGTAATTGTCGCCCACTTCCACATCCGACTGGGTGAAGAAGCGGAAAATCTGGGTCAGCAGACCCTTCTCGGCGTCTGACAGGTGACCGGACTGCCAGTCGCGGATGTCCGACCCGAGCGGTACTTCCTCGCCCATCCAATGCGTCTGCTGCTGGCGCTTCCAGCAGTCATAGGCCCAGGGATAGCGGGTGATGTCATAGGTTCCGGTGGCGTTCAAAAGGCCAACAGTGCCCTTGCCGATCAATGTACGCGGATCGAAAGAGCCAAGCGATTTCATTGACATGCGAGGCACTCTTCATAATCTGTGCGAGGAGCAGCAGCGACGATACCCTTTTCTTTCTTCTCCAGCTGGCCCGCAAAACCGGCGCGGCTGATGGACTTGGAGCGGCAGTAATAGAGGCTCTTGATGCCCCGTTCCCACGCCGTCCAATGCAACATGTGCAGGTCCCACTTGTCGATGTCGGCTGGCAGGAACAGGTTCAGCGACTGGCTCTGGCAGATATAGGGGGTGCGGTCGGCGGCCAGCTCGATGATCCAACGCTGGTCTATCTCAAAGGCTGTGCGGAAGACGGTCTTTTCCTCGTCACTCAGGCAGTCCAGGTGCTGGACAGATCCTTCCTGCTCGACAATGGACTGCCAGGCGGCGTCGGTGTTCTGGCCCTTAGTCTCCAGCAGATCCTGCAGGTAGGGATTGCGGACCGAGAAGGAGCCCGAAAGAGTCTTGTGTGTGTAAACATTGGCCGGTATCGGCTCGACACAGGCACTGGTGCCGCCGCAGATGATCGAGATCGAGGCGGTGGGTGCGATGGCGATCTTGTGGCTGAAGCGGGCCTTCATGCCCTTCTCGCGGGCGTCCTCACAGGCCCCACGCTCTTCGGCCAAATGATAAGACGCCGCATCAGCTTCGCGGCGTATCTTATTGAAGATACGTAGATTCCACGATTTTGCCATTGCGCTTTCCAGTGGGATATTCTTGAGCTGCAGGAAGGAGTGGAAGCCCATCACACCCAGGCCGACCGAGCGTTCGCGCAGGGCGCTGTACTTGGCGCGGTGCATGGAATCCGGCGCGGTCTCGATGAAGCTCGTCAGCACATTGTCCAGCATGCGCAGCACGTCTTCGACAAAGCCCTCGGTCTCGTTCCACTGGTCCCAGGTCTCGATGTTCAGGGACGACAAACAGCAGACCGCGGTGCGTTCCTTGCCGTCATGGTCAATGCCGGTCGGCAGGGTGATTTCGCTGCACAGGTTGGAGGTGTTGACCTTCAGCCCCAGCTCGCGCTGGTGCTTAGGAAGGGCCCGGTTCACCGCATCGATGTTCAGGATATAGGGCTCGCCGGTCTGCAGGCGGGTTTCCAGGATACGCTGCCACAATTCGCGGGCATTGACCTCGCGCAGGACCTGCTGGTCCTTGGGGCTGCGCAGGCCGAACATCTTACCCTCCTTCACGCAGTCCATGAACTCGTCGGTGATGTTGATGCCGTGATGCAGGTTCAGGCCCTTGCGGTTGAAGTCGCCCGAGGCCTTG
>JAPLPI010000424.1 GCA_026400305.1 Alphaproteobacteria bacterium
GGTGCCTTAAACCACTCGGCCACCCATCCAAGACCTTAGCCTTAAGTCGCTCGGCTACCGGTCCTTGGCAGTTTTACTAGCTTTCTCGGAACGTTACGTCCACTGCGGTTGAGCCCAAGGGCACCAGCCGCTAGTTTGACCCGTCACTTCAGGCCGATTCGATGCGGGTATCCCTGCGCTTTGTACCATTTGCCGCTACGGCCCTGCTGGCCGCTGCCTGTTCAACGCCGCCGCCCCAGCCGTCTAAGCCTGTGGAAGACTATACCGTCCAGGTTCCCCCCAATGCTGGGATCTACAAGGTAGGCCAGCCCTACCAGGTGGATAATATCTGGTACTACCCGCGTGAGCAGCCGGACTATGACGAGACTGGCATCGCATCCTGGTACGGACCGACCTTTTACGGCAAGCACACTGCCAACGGCGAAATGTATGACGGTAACCAGCTCACCGCCGCTCACAAGACCTTGCCCATGCCGGTCAATGTCCGGGTCACAAACTTGGACAATGGAAAATCCCTGATTCTGCGGGTCAATGACCGCGGTCCCTTTGCGCGCGGCCGAATTATCGACCTGTCCAAGCGTGCCGCCGAACTGCTGGACGTGGTGCAGACCGGCACGGCGCGGGTGCGCGTCACCTATCTGGCCCGCGCCGACATCAACGGCGCACCGCCGCCGATAACGCCGTCTGCTATCGCCAGCGCGCTGCCCGCCGCGCCGTCCGGCAAGGTGGATATCGTCTCGCTGGGCATTGTGCCGGGGGCAACAGTTGCGCCGACACCGCCCAAGCCTACTGCCGCGCCCACGCAACCGATCCCATCCCAAATGTTCGCCGAGGACCAGCCGACCGGCAAGGTTACGCGGGTGCCGGTCCCTGTGGTGACACATTTGTATGTACAGTTGGGCGCCTTCTCTAAGCTGGATAACGCCAAGGCGCTGCTGAACCGTGTGGGCGGCGACCTCCGGATATTCACCCTTCAACGCGGGGGACAGACCCTATATAGAGTTCGCAGTGGGCCGCTTTCCTCGGTTGCGGATGCTGACGCCGCGCTGGCCCGCATCACAGGCGGCGGCGCCAATGACGCCCATATTGTCGTAGACCAATAATCAGGATCCTTCATGCTTCGTCGCTTTTTCCTGTCCCTGTCGCTGCTGGCCGCCATCGCGTTGCCGGCGCAGGCTTCCATTGAAACCAGCGCCGAGCATGGCCTGACTGTATCTGAGCGGGCCTGGCGCACCCAGGGCTCCAAGATGTTCGTGGAGTTGAATTCGCGCATCTCGGTGGAAAGCCTGATCCGCGGTATTATTATCCAGTCGGGCAACGATGCCTGCGTGGTGGTGGCCGAGGCGCTGGGCGGCACCTTCGAAGGCTTCGTCAACATGATGAACAAGCGGGCCAATGAGCTTGGTCTGGCGCAGTCGACCTTCGTCAATCCCGACGGTTTGCCGGACCCGCCCGGCCAGCTGATGAGCGCGCTGGACCTGGCCAAGCTCTCTCGCCACATCATAAATACCTATCCGGACCTGTACCATTATTTCAGCGAGCGTGAATTTGTCTGGCATAATATCCATCAGCAAAACCGTGATCTGGTACTGGGATCGCTGCCGGGCGCCGATGGCCTGAAGACAGGCCACACGGACGCTGCAGGTTATGGCATCACTATTTCGGCCAAGCGCGGTGACCAGCGCCTGATACTGGTGCTGAACGGCCTGCGTTTCCCGCAGTACAAGAATGACTATTTTCCCAACATCAAACGTGCCGAGGAAGCGAGCCGGGTGATGGACTTGGCCTTCCGCGAATTCCGCTCCTATCCGGTGCTGGCCACAAACCAGGTGGCGGGCAGCGTGGCGCTGGCGGGTGGCGTGCAGTCCACCGTGCCGGTGACGGCGGCCAAGGCGCTGAATGTAACCATGCAGGTGGATTCCCTTGCCGGCATGAAGACAGTCGTGAAACCTGATCCGGGCGTGAAGGCGCCTGTCTCGGTGGGTCAGAAGGTTGGAGTGCTGGTGATAACGGCGCCGGAATTTCCTGCCCTGACCGTGCCGGTCTATGCCGCACAGGCTATTGCCGAAGTCGGTATCGTCGGCAAGGCCGATTGGCGTCGTCTCTGGCACAGCGCGGCATCAAGGCGCTTGCCACCCGCGAGCCAGGCGGTTCGCCCGGCGCCGAACAGATCCGAAAGCTGATGGTGGAAGGCGAGCCCGGCCGCTGGGATGCCGTCACCGAAACCCTGCTGGCCTATGCGGCGCGCGCTGATCACGTGTCGCGCACCATCGGTCCGGCGCTGCTGGCCGGGACCTGGGTGATCTCGGACCGCTTCAATGACTCCACCTATGCCTATCAGGGCGTGGGCCGGGGGCTCGACCGCGAAACCATCCGCCGGATCGACAGCGCTGTGCTGGATGATTTTCAGCCGGACCTGACATTGATCCTGGACCTGGATGTTGCGGTGGGCCTGAAGCGTGCCAATGCGCGGCCAGGCGCGGAGAACCGCTTCGAAAAATTCGGCGCCGATTTTCACGAAAAGTTGCGCCAGGCCTTTCAGGATATCGCCCGCCGCAGTCCCGACCGCTGCCGGGTGATCGATGCATCAGGCAGTGAGGAGCAGGTGGCGGAGGCGATTTTGACCGCCGTCAGCCGCCGTTTCGAACTATAAAGCGGTATGGCGAAAAAGACTGCAGAACCCAATGACAGCGACCGTATCGAGGGATTTTCCCATCCCCGCGAGACCATGGCGCTGTTTGGACAGGATC
>JAPLPI010000390.1:0-736 GCA_026400305.1 Alphaproteobacteria bacterium
GCTCCACGCGCCCGTGGCGCAAAGAGCGGCAATGGCGGTCGTGACAAGGGTTCGGCGATTCAGAATCATAGGGCGATCACTTTTCGGGAGTGGTACGGATAAGGGCAAGGACACGAAGTGCTTCACAGAATGGCGATGGCATTGGCGGGTGACCCGACACCGCCGGTGATATTCATCGGTTTGCAGCTGAGCATGCATTCATACACGCCGGTTGCCGAGCAGTCGGCGGCCAGCGCCTCTAGGTCCCACAACTCGCCTATACACAGACCCATCAGGGCGATCAGGGTGGGATGCATCAGCCCGGCATGGATGGGGTCCACTCCGGCGGCTTTGTCCTGCTTCGATACGAAAGGGGATTGCGCCACCGAAGGAATCGCCTCGAAGCCGGCGTTATCCGAGGCGCCGACCGAAATCCGGTGGTCCCACAGCCACGCCACGGTTTCGCGCGACTGCAACAGGCCCGTGCTTTTCAATGCGGTTGGCAGCAGAACACGTTCTCCTTCGGTCATCTCGTTGAAGTAAAAGGCCAGCCAACCGGTGCGCATGAGCAGGATGTCGCCCGGCATGAAGCGCACGCCCTGGGCAGCTGCCACATCGTCGAGCAGGCTGACCGGAAACGCCTCGCCGGCGCGGTGGTCCAGCTTACGCCCGCCTTGCGACAGGTAGCGTTCGATGTCGATCAACACGCCACGCCCGACGATGCCACGTTCGGCAAACCGGTTGACGCCCAGGGTGG
>JAPLPI010000390.1:768-4079 GCA_026400305.1 Alphaproteobacteria bacterium
CATGCCGGAAGTGGCGCAGGCTGTCTATTTGAGTCGTGCCCTGCGGGTAGAAGTGGTCGATGTAGTCGTCGCGGTGGTTCGGACTGTTGCAGAACATGGTGTGGCGTGGCTTGTGGCGATGACGCGCCACCGGTGGACTGAAGGCGTCCAGCGACTTGTCGAGGTTGAAGCAGACGCCGCGCTTTACCAGTTGCGCCGCGTACCGCGTGCATTCTGGTGTGATGAAGTTGACCATGCCGATTTCGTCGTCTTTGCCGAAAAGCCCCCACGAAGAGCCGGGAGGCGCGTCGCTGCGTTGCAGCAGTTCGCTGTATGAGGGAAAAGTTTTTTGCGCTGTGTCGGAAGCCGGCATGTTTGCCCCTCAGATCGTTGGAGAGAGTTTCTCATTCGTTGACATTGTAGTTTCGGAAGCTATACTTTACTCACAAAAGGAAACCAAGTTTCTTTTTAAGAAACTTGGTTACTGACTATAGGCCCTTGCGGCATCCGAATATTTATGTTTCAAGCGATCAGGTTTCGTTTCACCCAATTTCACCAGGAGACCCCATGACTTCATTCATCAGACGCCGCCAGATTCTGTCAACCAGCCTGGTTTTCGCTGCTTTGCTGGCATGCGGCGCGCCAGCCAGCGCGCAGAGCGACAAGCCGGTAAAGATAGGCGCCCTGCTGGGCCTCCAACGTCGACAAGGTGGACGTGCTGCTGGCGGGTGGCAGTTCGGTCATGCAGGCGATTGCGCCGATGGCGGACGAGCGCAAGCTTGTGTTGGTGAACGTTGGCGCACAGTCGCCCAATATGGCCGCTATCGGCAAGTTCACCTTCAGCGCCATGCAGCTGTCCGACTTCGACACCTCGGTACTGGCCAAGTACGCCTACAACACCCTGAAGTACCGCAAGATCGCGACGCTGTACGTGAACAACGATACCGGCAAGTTCAACCAGCAGGCGCTGGCGGACTTCTTCAAGGCGGCGGGTGGCAGCATTACCGCGCAGGAGGCCTTCAAGTCCAACGAGACCAACTATGGCGTTCAGATCGCCAAGATACGCTCCACGAGTCCGGATGCCATCTACGTGGTGGGTACCCCCGCGGAGCTCCCGTTTGCGGTAAAGCAGGTGCGCCAGTTCGCCCCAAAGGTACCGGTGCTCTCGTACGCGGCCGTAGAAAGCAAGGATTTCATGAACGCCGCAGGAGATTCAGCCAACGACATCATCTATACCACCACCGCTTTCGACCCGGATAGCAAGGATCCGGCAGTAATGTCCTTCGTCAAGGCCTATGAAGCGAAATACAGGGAAAAGCCGACCAGCCCCTATATCGGTTATGGATACGACGCCGTCATGATTGTCGCCCAGGCTATGAAGCAGAACGGTGGCGCCACCGGCGAACCATTGCGCGCCAAGATCTACGCCATCCGGCGCTTCCCCGGCATCATGGGTGAAAACGTGTTTCGCGACGATGGAACGGTAGCGAAGGACATCGCCGTGCGCAAGATCGAGGGCGGTGCCTTCAAGACCATCACCGTGGTCAAGCCTTGAGCAGTACAGGCTTCTCCGGCGCGCCTTAAATGCTTTTTGTCCAACTGCTAATCAACGGCATCTTCGCGGGCAGCATCTACGCGCTTCTGGGACTGAGCTTCGCGACGATTTTCTCGACGACCAAGATCTGGCACTTCGCGCAGGGTGCGGTGTACACGCTCGGCGCCTACGTGATTCTGGCCGCCAGCCTGTACGGGAAGCTGCCGTTTGCGCTGGCGGCGGGCCTGGGTGTGGTGGCTGCGGCAGGGCTGGGCGCCTTGTCCATCGCGGTCCTATACCGGCCGTTGCAAAGGCGGGGTGCTTCTTCGCTGGTGATGGTGATGGCTTCGCTGGGAGCGATGGTGATAGCCGACAACCTGATCGTGCTGGGCTTCGGTCCCACCGGTTACAGCATCGACGTCGCGGTGCCCGATACGGTCAGTTTTGGTTCGCTGCTGATCACGGGCGGCCAGATGGTGGCGCCGCTGACCGCACTGGTGATCGTTGGGCTGTATATGTGGTTCCTGTTCCGATCGGTCAACGGACGCCGCATGCGCGCCTTGATCGACAACGAGGAATTGCTGCTACTCAACGGTGTGGATACCGGCCGTCTCCAGATGCTGGCATTTGCCATTGGCTCGGCGCTACTGCCCTGCGCCGCCGCCCTTTCTATCGTGTCGGGTTCCGGAATTTCGCCGTACTTCGGCATACAGGCCGTACTGACCGGTGCGATGGCCATGTTCTTCGGGGGTGTGGACAGCATAGAGGGCGCGGCCGTGGCGGGCCTGGCGCTGGGCATCATTGAGAGCCTGGCGGCTTTCATCTTGCCGACCGAATGGCAGACCGCGGTGACCTATGCACTCGTGCTGGTGTTTCTGATGGTCCGGCCCACCGGCCTGTTCGGCCGCTCGTTGCCCAAGACTTCGCTTTGAGCCCGGCATGACAACCTATATTGTTGGCGTGCTGGTGGTGGTGATGATTTTCGGCTTGCTGGCGGTAAGCCTGGACCTGCTGATCGGCTACACCGGCTTGTTCACCATCGTGCACGGCGCCCTATTCGGCATGGGCGCCTACACGTCGGCGATCCTGGCGAAGTCGCTTGGTTTCGGCTTCTGGGGTGGCAGCCTGGCAGCCATGGCGGCCGGTGGCCTGATCAGCCTGTTGATAGCGATTCCGTCCCTGCGCGTAAGCGGGCACTACCTGGTTTTGGCATCCTTCGGTGTGCAGGAGGTTCTGCATGCGCTGTACCTGAACCTGGACGGCGTCACCGGTGGGCCGGCCGGCATGCGCGGCATCCCGCGCCCACGCATGTTTGGGGCGGAAATTGCCTCCAACACCTCCTACCTGATGCTGTACAGCGTGCTGTCGGCGTTGTTCATCCTGTTCATACTGGCGCTGGTGCGATCGCCGTTCGGCCTGCTTCTCAAGGCAATACGCGAGGACGAACTGGTGCCGCAGGCGCTCGGCAAGCAGGTGGTGGCGCTGAAGATCAAGGCCTTCATGGTGTCGGGCGCCGCGGCCGGCTTTGCGGGTGCCATGTATGCACACTACATTACCTTCGTATCGCCAGAAACCTTCGATGTACACGCATCCATCCTCATCCTGTCCATGGTACTCATCGGCGGCATGGGGACCTTGTGGGGTCCGTTTTTGGGCGCGGTGGTGCTGGTCGTGCTGCCCGAGGCCTTGCGTTTTCTGCCGCTGGACAGCGCCACGCTCGGCCCGCTGCGGCAGGTTGTTTACGGGATGGTGCTGATGGTGTTCTGTTTCGTGCGCCCGCGCGGCCTGGCCGGTGGAC
>JAPLPI010000374.1 GCA_026400305.1 Alphaproteobacteria bacterium
GAGGTCAGCGGTTCGATCCCGCTTGGCTCCACCAATTTTCCGCCATCACTACCGTCACACATCCTGCACCTCCCTCACCGGGCGGGAAATTCGTGGAGCCAAGGGTTTGACTGAGCGCCCGCAAGCGGCAGCGACTTGAGCAGGAGCGAAGCGCGTCAGGCGGGCAACCGGCACATCGCCAAGCAACATATCTCATCGGACAGAAGTGTTGCAGCTTTTACGGCGGAAACTTGATAACATCGGACGCAACACGCGCTATACGGCAAGGGACACTCAGTGGCCAGACAAGAACCTAGAGAGGCGATTCAAGCCAGCTTCAAGGGCCGCCAATTCGAGGGGTCTTTCACAACCTCGAGCGGCATGGTGCATGTCATCAGCCTGCTGGGGCGCAAGTCCGCGCAGCTGACAGAGGCCCACCCCGCAATATTGGCAAAGGGGCTCCTGCTGGAAATTCTTGGCGAGGCCGATGCGACGGGTCAGCTTCGCTAGACTGCCGGTACGGCGGCCGAGGCGCCGCTAGGCCGCATCGGCCAACAGAAAGACATCGCCAAGGTGGCGGCATTTCTCGCCAGAGATGAGGCCGGCTGGCTGACGGGGGGGATCTCCGCTTCCGGCGACCATCGTTGAATATCGCGCATGCACCATCTAAAAGTAGGGCATGCGTTTTTCAAACAAGACAATCGTCGTAACGGGTGCAGCCTCCGGGCTGGGGCTGGTCATCGCCAAGGCCGCCGAGGCCGAAGGCGCGCGCATCATCGCCATCGACCGCGTGGCGGCACCTTTTGCGGACAGCCGCATCTGCGACATCACCGACGAGGAACAGGTCAAGGCCGCCCTGTCTGGCCTGCCGCGGATCGACGGGGTGGCCAACAGCGCCGGCATCGCCCGCCGCGCCAAGGTTGACGAGGCCGACATGGCCGATTTCGACGCCGTGATGGCGGTGAATGTGCGGGGTACCTTCCTGGTTTCGAAATACGCCCTGCCCCACATGCGCGCGCATGGCGGCGCCATCGTGCACCTGTCGTCCGGCGTGGCCACCACCGGTACACGCAACCGCGCCGCCTATACCGCCAGCAAGGGCGCAGTGCTGTCACTGACCCTGAACATGGCGCTGGATTACGCCGCCGACAAAGTGCGGGTAAATTGCATCTGCCCCGGCTTCGTCAACACCCCGCTGCTGGCCAGCCTGCCGCCCGAGAAGAAGGCCAGGCTGGCGGCGCTGCATCCCCTGGGCCGCATGGGCGAGCCGGAAGAGATCGCGCATATGGCGCTGTTCCTGATGTCCGACCAGGCGCAATGGATCACCGGCCAGGCCATCGCCATCGATGGCGGTTATAACATTGGTCATTCCGAAGACGTCTAAGTCCATAGGAATTCGACACAATTAGAACAAGACCTTTTTCCAGATGGGGCGTTACACTCATCGCCTCACAGGCCTCATTCCGGATTTGCCATCATCGGCGGCGGGCCGGCCGGCATCAGCTTGGCGCTGTCGCTGGCCGGCAGCAAAATTCGCGTGCTGCTTATGGAAGCGGGCGGCATAAATTTCGATCCCACCATCCAGAAAATGTATTCCGGCACCGAGACCGGGACGCGCTATGCGCCGCTGGATGCCGGGCGACTGCGCCAGCTTGGCGGCGGCACCAATCACTGGGGCGGCTGGTGCCGTCCGATGGACGCGATTGAATTCGAAGCGCGCGACTGGGTGCCCCATTCTGGCTGGCCATTTTCGCGCCTAACGCTGGAGCCCTATTACTCCCGCGCACAGGCGCTGGTGGAAGCCGGCCCCTGGATCTATGACCTGAAGGGCAATGCTGACAATGCCGCCGAAGGCACGGTGCTGCCGCTGAACGGCGGCGGGCTCTACACCAGCTGGTTCCAGTTCTCCAAGATGCGCGGCGATATATTGCCGACACAGTTCGGAAACCGCTACCGGGACGATCTGAAGCGCGCGCCTAACATCAATTCGCTGCTGCACGCCAATGTCACCGCCATACGGCTTGGGGCGAACAGCAAACAGGTGGAACGGCTGGATGTCGCCACGCTCAATTCCCACGGAGGGGCGGGCAAGCACTTTACTGTGAAGCCGCGCATGGTGGTACTGGCCTGCGGCGGCATCGAGAACGCACGCCTGCTGCTGGCCTCCAATGACGTGATGAAGACCGGGGTCGGCAATCAGAACGACCTGGTGGGCCGCTTCTTTGCCGACAATCCCATTCCGCGCGACATCGCCACGGTGGTGAGTTTTTCCGGACCTTTGGCGCCATTTTACGGCGCCAATCAGAACCTGTCCGACGGCACCATCATGCGCGCCACCTTCGCGCCCACCGCCAAGTTCTGCCGCGCCGCCCGGATCGGAAGTTCGCTCAGCACCATCGAGACACCGGTGGAGCTGGACGAAACCGGAAAGGCAGCCGTGATCACTACCGCCATCGCGCTGGGCGTGGATGCGTCGAACGCCAAGGCCTATTCGCTGGGCTGCGGCATGGAGTTAATGCCCGATCCCGATCGCCGCCTGACCTTGAGCGGCGATAAGGACGCGTTGGGCCTGCCCCGCCTGAAGCTGGACATGCGCATCGCCGACGACGATTTCGCCCGCTTTAACCGCACCATGACCGAACTGGGCCGGCAATTGCTGGCCAGCAAGGCGGGCATGTTGCGCATCAGCTGCCACACACGGGACGACTGGATGACGCGGATGGACTGGGGCCATCATCACCTAGGCACCACCCGCATGAGCGCCGACCCCAAACAGGGCGTAGTGGACGGCGACTTGCTGGTGCATGGCGTGGGAAATCTTTACATCGCCGGCAGCGGCACTTTCCCCAGCTACAGCGCCTCCAATCCCACCCTGAACCTTGTGGCGTTGACCTTGCGGCTGGGCGATCACCTGAAGAAGGTGATGGCATGAAGCGCAGGGCGATCATCGCAGGTGTAGCGGCGGTCGGGGCGGCAGCGGCTATGGGCCTCTACCGCTTTACCGACCTCTTCGTAAAGCATTATCCGCCGACGCCTTATGACGATCTTCTATTGCAGTTGGTGGACCGCCAGCAGGCATCCCGGCTGGGCGCCAGGCTTGCAGGCGCACCGGATGCGGGCACCCTGGCGGCGCAGCTGCGCGCCGGCCTGAAACCGGGCGAACTGGGCGCTGCGGCCAAGGCCGATGCTGCGGCGGGCCGGGTCATGGAAGTGGATGGCTGGGTGCTGCCCAAAACCGTCGCCTTTCTGTCGGCGCTGGCGTCTAAAGTCTAAGCGCCGGAATCAATCCGCGCAGCGAATTTCCGAACCAGACTTCGCCTGCCAAATCCTGCAGCGTCAGCGCTGCCTCGCACGCCTGCCCTTTCGCGACAAGCTCGGCCCGCAACCTTCCGTCCAGCACACCGGCTTCCAGCGGCGGCGTCAGAAACGCACCATCACGCCGGATGAAAATGTTGCTACGCGCGCCTTCGGTGAGTTCACCGCGCTGGTTGCAGAAGATTACCTCGTCGGTACCAAGACGTTTGACTTCCTCTGCGTACAAGTCGCGCCAGCTGGTCTTGTGACGCAGCAGCACGTCATTGCTGTCGGTGCACTCCGGAGAAACAGCATAGGTCCAATGCGCGGGATTGGGCAGCAAGTCATGCGATGTCGCGCGGTGAAGTCCGGCTTCATTCAATGCCAGCCGAACGCGCGATGCCCCTGCCCGC
>JAPLPI010000407.1 GCA_026400305.1 Alphaproteobacteria bacterium
GGCCACGGCCAGGGCGCGGTCGTAAGTCGCCAGCGCCTCGTCGTGCCTTCCAATCGCCTGCAATACCGTGCCGCGATTGTTTTCCGCCTGGGGCCAGCCCGGCTTGAGGGCCAATGCGCGGTCGAAGCCTGCCAACGCTTCCTCCCGCCGGTTCAGGGTCTTGAGCACATTGGCGTGGTTGAGCAGGGCCTCGGGATCGTCGGGGGTCAGCTCCAGCGCCGCGCCGATATCGGCCAGCGCCTCGTCCATGCGGCCGGACTGTGCCCGCAGCACGCCCAGCAGGTGGCGGGCGGTGAAGTCGGCGGGATGCGCGGCCAAAACCTGCAAATACAGGCTTTCGGCCTCCGCCATTCGTCCGCTGCGGTGCAGCGCGACCGCCTGTTCGCTGATAGTCTGGCTGTTCATTGGCACCGATGGTATCCCTTCGGGGACCTGCAAATGCAATTGGGACCACCATGGAAGACACCAGCCGCCGCCATCTGTTGGGCCTGATGGGCGCCGCCGCCGCGCTGGGGAGCAGTGCGCTGTCCGCCGTGGCCGCCGCCACGCCGGTGATCGAGTGGAATGCGCACATGTTCAGCTCGGACACGGCGCACTTTCCCTTCAGCCCGCGTGGCACCTACAAACCGGATACCGCGCGGCTGTCGGTCGACCCGCTGGTGGTCTACCAGGCGCACCTGAAAGAAGCCGGTATCGACAAGGCGCTGTTCGTGCATCCCGAGCCTTACGGTGACGACCACACTCTGGTGCTCGATTGCCTGGCGCGCACCAGCCCCGCCCAGTTCAAGGCAACCAGCATGTACTTCCCCAAGGATGACGATGCGCCTGCCAGGCTGGAAGCGTTGGTGAAGAAGCAGCCGCGCATCTGCTCCACCCGCTTTCACCTGCATCGCGGCAACACCTACTATTTTGCCAGCTTTGCCGAGCCGGGGGTGCGGGCGCTGTGGAAGAAGGCGGTGGACCTGAACCTGGTGGTGGAACTGGATATCGGTCCCAATTATGCGCGTGACGCCGGTGCCGCCATCGCAGCCTTTCCGGGCTGCAAGGTGCTGATCGACCATATGTGCAATCCCAAGACCGGCATGATCTGGGAATATGGCGATGTATTGGAACTGGCCAAGTATCCCAACGTCTATATGAAAATGTCCGGGTTGGGTTACATGACCGACGACAAGCCGGATTATCCCAGCCAGCTGTCCTTCACGCGCCGTGTGATCAAGGAATTCGGTGCCGATCGCATGGTGTGGAGCGGCGATTCCCCGCACATCGCCGATCTGCACATGAAAGGCTATTCGGCGGCCGACATCGCCAAGGTCAAGGGCGGCAACCTGCGGCGCCTGTTGAACTGGGCCTAGTAACTCGGCTCGCCGTAATAGGTGGAATAGCCATTACCATAAGCTGGGCCATAAGACGGGCGCTGGTAATAGGCGCCCCGATAGGGCTGGCCGTAATAACCGCCGTCCTGATGGCCGTAATAGGCGCTCCCTTCGAATCGCAGCCGATATTTTACAATAGAGGTGTTCCGGCCGCCCAACTTGTGATGGACTGAGCTTACAGAAATTTCATAAAAGGGGAAAACCACCATGAAGACCAAGCAGCTTTTTCTGGCCGGGCTCGCTATTGCCGCCCTAGCCTATACGCCTGTCAGTGCGCAGGTACAGCCCAATGCGCCGGCTTTCGCCCCTGGTACCTTCCCGGCCATGCCTACCAAGCCGACCCGCACCGGCAAGCATCTCAACCGCATCATCGACATGTGGCTGAAGGGCCAGCCCGTCTATTACGCCCAGCTGGAAGCGGCCGGCTATGAAGACGGCAAGCGCATGGCTAACACCAAAGCCGACTACATCACCTATGAGATGGAGCATGGCGCGCTGGACTTCCACGAACTGCGCGAATTTATGCGCGGGTTGAAGGAAGTCGGCACCCGCACCGGCCATCCCACCGTGCCGGTGATCGTCACCTTGCCCATTCAAGGCACCGCCGATGCGGTGCGCGCCAATGCCTGGATGATCCAGCAGGCGCTGGCGGCTGGCGCTCATGGCATACTGCTGTGCAATGCCGAAAGTCCCGAAGCGGCCAAGATCATGGTCGAAGCCTCGCGCTATCCCTTTGCGCCGGTGGTGCCCGGCCTCAACCAGGGGTTCCGCGGCAATGGTAGCCAGTCCTATGCCGCCAAGATCTGGGGGCTGACACCCCAGGAATATCTGCAGCGCGCCGAACCCTGGCCGCTAAATCCCGATGGCGAGATCATCCTGGGCGTGAAGATCGAAAATCCCCGTGCCGACGCAAATGTGGAATCAACCGTGCGGGTGCCGGGCATCGCCTTCGCCGAATGGGGTCCGGGCGATCATGGGTTCTATCTAGTGGGCAATCCGGCCACCGCGGGCGACCGCGGCGACATGGCGCCCAATATGGTGGCGGTGCGCAAGCGCATACTGGACGCCACCAAGGCGGCGGGGATCAAGTTCCTCAATGCCTGCAATGAGGCCAATGTTATCGATCAGTTGAAGGACGGCGTGATGATCTGCACTGGCGGCGATAGCCCGGCCGCCGACAAGGGCCGCGCCTTCACCAAGCGTACCGACAAGTTCTGAACCAAAGTGCGTGCCTCCGTGTTGATGCGCGGGGGCACCCTTTTCTATGATGGTGCGACAGGGATACTCCCATGCGCCACGTCGATCTTCGACCTTCGGAAAATGTGGACGACCGCCGCGGAGAGGATTTTGCGGTGGCGGCGGATTTGGCGGCCACGGCAAGGTGTTCGGCAGCGTCTTGCATCCGCGCGCTGGTGACCAATGTCAGCGGTGCGCGCCTGACGGTGCGGCTGGGCTGAGCTAGGGAGCTTTATTAAAGTCACTCCGGCTCACGCCGACGCTAGGTCAGCGCCAGCATGTCGTCCACCGCCCTGGAATCATTCTGGTCCAGCGGCATGAACTCCAGTCCGATCTTGCCCCTGTAACCGGCAGCGCGCACGGCGCGCAGCAGGTTGGCATGGTTGATCTCGCCGGTCCCCGGCTGGTGGCGGCCGGGCACATCGCCGATCTGCACATGCGCCACTTGATCGAAGCCAGCATTGAACTTCTCGATCAGATCGCCGTCTTCCAGCTGCATGTGATAAAAATCCCAAAGCAGCTTTACGCGCGGCGAGTTCACCGCGCGCACCATGGGCAGCGCCGGCTGGGAGCCGTTCAGCAGATGGTTCAGGTGATTGACTCGGTTGAAGGGTTCCACCAGGGCTGTAACGTCGGCGGCTTCCAGAAGCGGCGCCATGCGCATCAGCCCGGCGGTATATTCGGCCAGCTGTGCTTCGCGGCTCATGCCGTTCACCAGCGCATGTCCGGTGACGGTGAACTGGGCGCAGTTTAGCACCCGCGCGTCGGCGATCGCCTGCTGCGTGACTTTCAGTAATTCAGGAATTTTGGCGGGGTCGGCGAAGTTCGGCCAGGTCGGCGCGAACTGGGCGAGTGACAGGCCATTGTCATCCGCCAGCTTGCGCCAGGTTTCGGCCCTGCCGCCGGTGTTATTGCGACCCACCGTCCAATACTCGATGGACGTGAAGCCCAGCTTTTTGGCCAACGCGAAGCGCTGCTCGAACGGCACCTGTTTGAACCAGGTATCCAGATTGACGGCATAGCCCGACAGGCCTTCGGAAAAATTGCGACTTTTGGCGTTTGCGGCTTGGGCAGCGAGGCCTGTCGCCGCCGCGCCCAGAATAAGCCTACGGCTGGGACTGCTCACGGCTTCTTCCGGAAGCGGGTAATGCCGGTGGGCGTGCCCTCATAGAGTGTGCCGTCCGCTCCCGCCAAGATGCCTTCACCGGCTTCGGCATCGGGCACGAAGTATTTCAACTTCCCGGTTTTGGCGCTGCCAATATAGATGCCCTTCTGGCCTTCGCTGTTGTAGTCGCTGGCATAAAGCGTGTCGTTCTTGTCGATGTAGAGCCCGCTGGGATGGTTGAAGGCATGGTATTCCGTCAGCCACTTGCCATCCTGGTCGAAAATCTGGATGCGGCCATTGACCCGGTCGGCGACAAAAAGCCGA
Source organism: Alphaproteobacteria bacterium (assembly GCA_026400305.1). Taxonomy (GTDB): domain Bacteria; phylum Pseudomonadota; class Alphaproteobacteria; order Micropepsales; family Micropepsaceae; genus Rhizomicrobium. The sequence goes on from JAPLPI010000407.1 coordinate 4,042, forward strand.
CCCAGGGAATCAAACGCCAGGGCATGGGGATTGCGGAACTGGTTCTTGCCGGAGCCGAGGCTCCCCCAGGCTTTGATGAATTTTCCATCCGGCGTGAACTTGATCATGCGGACAATCGTATTGGACGGCAGGTCCAGCGCCACCGTGCCATGACCGTCGGCGACGAAGATGTCGCCATTGGGCGCGGTCACCACATCGCCCGGATCGTGGAAATGTGTCGGCCCGCCGCCGGACACGCCCGCAACGCCCAGCCGCATCAGGATGCGTCCATCGGGGCTCATTTTGATGACCTGTTGGCCCTTTGTCTTGTCCTTGCTGATGGCGGTGTCGGTGACCCAGACATTGCCATCCTTGTCGACATGCAGGCCATGCGGCGTGGCAAACAGGTTGGCGCCGATGCTGTGCATCGCCTTGCCGGTCTTCACATCGATGATGTGCATGGCGGCGCGGGACGAGCCGTCGCAGCTAGTGCCGGCGCAGCGGTCGATGGCCCAGATTTCACCCTTGGGTCCGATCTCAACCCCGGCGCTGGTGCCCCAGGGTGTGCCGTCCGGCAATTTGGCCCAGCGGCGCTCCGGCGCCTGATAGGGATTTGGCAATTCCGCAAATGCCGGTGCGATTGTGAGTGCCGCGAGCGCGGCGGCGAGCATGATTTTCATTGTTGTTTCTCCCCGTTGCGCGGACGGTGCCAGCGCGGCGCGCCTGAGTAAAGTGCGCACCATTGCGGGGGGCGCGCATCGCACCGTAAGCTGGTTCCAAACTGGGGGCACGCAATGGCCGAGATGATTGAAACGTCCGCGGTGCGTGCCGTTGCCTGGCGCGTCCTGCCGCTGCTGTTTGCTGCCTATTTCGCCGCCTATATTGACCGGGTAAATGTGGGCTTCGCCAGCCTGACCATGGACGCGGCGCTGGGGCTGAATGCCGAGCAATATGGCCTGGCGGCGGGACTTTTCTTTATCGGCTATGTCGCCTGTGCCGTGCCGTCCAATCTGGTGCTGGCGAAGCTGGGCGGGCGCACCTGGCTACCCATCCTGATGGTGGTGTGGGGGCTGGCCTCAGCCTCGACGGCGTGGGTCAAAACGCCGACGGCTTTTTATATTGTGCGGTTCCTCCTGGGTATTGGCGAGTCCGGGCTGCTGCCCGGCCTGCTGTATCTTATGACCCTGTGGTTTCCCGGCGCGTATAGGGCGCGGATGCTGACGTTGCTGGGCCTTTCCACACCTTTTTCGATCGTGCTGGGTTCGCTGATCTCCGGCCCGATATTGCTGATGGATGGCATTGGCGGCTTTGCGGGATGGCAATGGCTGTTCGTTCTGCAGGCCCTTCCCACCATCGCGCTGGGCCTCCTGTTCTGGTTCGCGCTGCCTGACGGTCCGGCGCAAGCGCGCTGGCTGCCGCCCGCGGAGAAAGGCTGGCTGGTGGCGCAACTGGCGCGTGAGCGCGACACTCGCGAACAGGTGCAGCGTTTCAGCGTCCGCTCGGCGCTGACCAGCCCTGTGGTGTTGCTGGCCGGCCTGGCCGGCGCAGGCATAAATGGCGCCGCCTATGGCTTGATCCTGTTCCTGCCGCAGATGATCCATGCCATGGGCATCTCCGCCCAGATGGCGCCACTGGTGAATGCCGTTCCCTTCGTCGTGGTGTCGATCGTGATGATGTGGTGGGCCGCCCATTCCGACCGCGCGCGGGAGCGCAACTGGCATGCCGCCATTCCCGCCGCCATTGCGGGCTTGGCACTGATCTCCTGCGCGGTGCTTACCGACCCGCTGGCCATCATGGTGGCGCTGACCATCGGGCTCACCGGGGTATTCTGTTACGTGTCGGTGTTCTGGGCGGTGCCGTCGGCCATGCTGAGCGGCGCCGCCGCTGCGGCGGGGCTGGCTCTGATCAATGCCCTTTCCAATGTCGGCAGCTTCTTCGGGCCCTATCTGGTGGGCTGGGTGAAGAACACCACCGGCAGTTTTTCCTTGGGGATCATGTTGATGGGCTGCGGCCCGCTGGTGTCGGCAGTGATCGCCGCGACGTTGCGTTCGGCCCGCAAGTTCGAGCCGCCTGCCGCCTCATGATGGTCAGGGCTTGGCCACCGCCTGCTGGCGCGCGAGTTCCTTGCGATAGGCCGCTTCGCGGTTGGCGATGTAAGCCTTGTAGCCCGCAGGATCAATAAAGGGATTGGCGGCGCCGTCTTTCATCTTCGGGTACTTGGCTTCCATGCCGTAATAGTCGCCATGCGCGCCCAGGAACACGTCCACCGGCAATCCCTTCAGTACTTTGAACGTCTGCTCATAATCCTGGACGATTTGTGGGTAGTCCTTATTGCCCACCAGCACATAGCCGGGATTGACGTTGGGGCTGCCCACAATCGCCACGTCCAGCGTCTTGCCGCCGTTCTGCACTTTCAAGGTCCAGGTAGTGCAGCCGCGGGTGTGGCCCGGCGTCTTGTGCGCCGTCAGAACCGTGCCGCCCAGCGAAACCGTGTCGCCGTCCTTCAGCACCCGCGCCACCTTCACCACCGGGTAGAGATATTCGGGAACATTGTTGTACTGGAAATCGAGCTTGCCACCCGACTTCACCATCGGCACGTCGGTGTCCATCACTTCATAAGTAGCGCCGGTGTCCTTCACGACCTGGGCGCTGCCGGCGTCGTGGTCGAAATGAGCGTGGCTGATCAGCAGAACCTTGGTGTTGCTGTACTTGAAGCCCAGCTTGGCGATGCTGTCCTTGATCATCGGGACATTACTTGCGAGCCCAGAATTGATAAGGATGTTGCCCTTGGGCGTGGTGATCAGATAGTTCGCCTGGCCCTTGGAGCCGACATAATAAATGTTGGCGATGACGTGATGCGCCGGGAAGGGCACCAGATACTCGTTAGCGGCCTGGGCGGGAACGGCGGCGAGCAAGCCGATCAGGCCCAAGGCGAAAATGCGTAACATGTAATGTCTCCCTGTTTTGCCGGGGAGATTAGAGCGGAATGGGGAAGCGGCAAGGGGCGCAGTGGCCCAACTGACGCGGACGCCCTTAAGGCGCAACCCATACTCCTTCGCCTTCGACGGGGTGCGGTCCGCATTCACATATACCCGCCATGTAAATGGGGCCGAATTTTAGGCTCGCCCCTGCTGGCCATTAAATACATAGTATAAGAT
>JAPLPI010000393.1 GCA_026400305.1 Alphaproteobacteria bacterium
GGCCGAGGGCACGCCGCCCAGCGTGGTCGTGACCGCCAAGGCCTTCGACCTGCGCCGGATGGAGGCGACGGCGGCCAAGGGCGTCGCCGTCATCACCCAGCCCGACATCCGCTGGGGCCGCTGCGATATCAAGACGGTGCAGCTGTTGCCCAATCTTCTGGCCAAGCAGGCGGCGCGCAAGGCCGGTGCATTCGAGGCGTGGCTGGTGGACAAGGATGGCTTTGTTACCGAAGGCGCGTCCACCAATGCCTGGATCGTGGCGCAGGACGGCACGGTGATCACACGCGATCTTTCCACCGCCATCCTGCCAGGCGTGACGCGCAAGATCATGCTGCAGGCCATCGCCGAAGCGCAGATCAAGGTGGTGGAACGCAAGTTCAGCGTCGCGGAGGCAAAGGCGGCGAAGGAAGCTTTCCTGTCCTCGGCGACAGGGGCGGGTGTGCCGGTCGTGACAATTGATGGTGAAACCATCGGCGACGGCAGGCCAGGACCGCTGACACGCCGTATTCGTGAACTGTATGCCGCCAAATCAGGCGACAAAAAGGCTTAAATCCTCGGCTTTTTCCACTTTCGCAATTGCAGCATTCCTCTAGACTGAATGCCAAGGTGCCGTATGAACCCCCATGCGGCTGAAACAATGGGCGAACCCATGAGCGATAAACAACAGAACCTTCAAGACACGTTCCTGAATGCCGTTCGCAAGAGCAAGGCTGCCGTCACCATCTTCCTGATCAATGGCGTCAAGCTTCAGGGCAACATCACCTGGTTCGACAATTTCTGCGTGCTGCTGCGCCGCGATGGCCAGAACCAGCTGGTCTACAAGCATGCCATTTCGACGGTGATGCCGATGGGCCCGATCCAGCTCCAGGACGAACCGGCCGAAGTCTGATTTGGGCAGCCGCGCTTTCGTAATCCATGTCGAGCCGAAGAACCGCAGCCGCAAGGACGAGGCGCTGCGCGATGCACAGGCGCGCCTGGAGGAAGCCGTCGGCCTGACCGCCGCCATCCACCTGAATGTGGTGGAGGCGCTGGTGGCGCCGCTGGCGCGGCCCACGCCCGGTACCTTGCTGGGCACCGGCAAGGTGGAAGAGATCGCAGTCCTGGCCCGGGACCAGGAGCCTGACGTCATCATCGTCAATGCGCACCTGTCGCCGGTGCAGCAGCGCAATCTTGAGAAGGCGTGGAACAGCAAGGTGCTGGACCGCACCGCCGTGATCCTGGAAATCTTCGGCGAACGCGCCGCCACGCGGGAAGGGCGGTTGCAGGTCGAATTGGCGCATCTGAATTACCAGCGCTCGCGCCTGGTGCGCAGCTGGACCCATCTGGAGCGCCAGCGCGGCGGCTTCGGCTTTCTGGGTGGCCCCGGTGAAAGCCAGATCGAAAGCGACCGCCGCCTGATCGCCGAACGTATCGTGCGCATCAAGGCCGAGCTGGAAAAGGTCAAGCAGACCCGCAGCCTGGGCCGCCAGGCGCGCAAGAAGGTGCCATTCCCCGTGGTGGCGCTGGTCGGCTACACCAATGCCGGCAAATCCACCCTGTTCAACCGCCTGACCGATTCCAAGGTGCTGGCCAAGGACCTGTTGTTCGCCACCCTGGACCCCACCATGCGCGGCGTGAAGCTTCTCAAGGGCACCCGCATCATCCTTTCCGACACGGTGGGCTTCATTTCCGACCTGCCGACCGAGCTGGTGGCCGCCTTCCGCGCCACCTTGGAAGAGGTGCTGGCCGCCGATGTCATCGTCCATGTCCGCGACACCGCCCATGACGAGACCGCCGCCCAGAAGGCCGACGTGCTGGCGGTTCTGGAGGAACTGGGCGCCGACAAGCCCATGATGGAGGTCCTGAACAAGATCGACCTTTTGGAGCCCAGCCAGCGCAAGGGTCTGCTCAGCCGGAACGGGCGTTTTTCTAGGGACGACATGGACGAGGGCATCGCGGTTTCGGCCCTGACGGGCGATGGCATTCCGGCGCTTCTGGCGGCTTTGGAGAGTGCCGTGACACGTGACAACATAACCTTGACCCTGAAGCTGGACGCCGCTGATGGCGGGGCGTTGGCCTTTGCCTACCGCCATGCCCAGGTGCTGGAACGCCGCGACCAGGCCGAAGAAATCACGTTGTCTTTGCGCATCCACCCCGATGATTTTGGCAGGTTTAAAAACCGCTTTCCCAAGCTGGGACAGGGACTTGTGAAAAAATCCTGAGACAGAAAATCAGGAGACGGAGTTTCAGTCCTCGGCCTTTTTTGCAGATTTTTCGGCCCGCTTGGCCTCCTGCCACAAGGCTTCCATCTCATCCAGGCTGGCATCGCACAGCTTTATGCCCCGGGCGCCCAGGGTCGTCTCGATATGGCGGAAGCGGCGGGTGAACTTGGCGTTCGACCGGCGCAGGGCGACTTCCGGATCCACCTTCAGATGCCGGGCCATGTTGGCCACCACGAACAGCAGGTCCCCGATCTCGTCCTCGCGTTCGTCGTCCGTCTCGGCGTCCAGCACCTCGCGGGCTTCCTCGGCGATCTTGCCTAGGACACGCTGGGGGTCGTTCCAGTCAAACCCGACGCTGGAGGCGCGGCGCTGCAGCTTTTCGGCGCGCATCAGGGCGGGAAGTGCGCCGGCGACATCGTCCAGCAGGCTGGTATGGCCGGCGGCCGTCCGTTCGCTTTCCTTCAGCTTTTCCCAAAAGTCCTTCTGGCTAGCGGCGCCGGCTTTGGCTTTCTCGTCGCCAAAAACGTGCGGGTGCCGGCGGATCATCTTGGATGTGACCGCCTCGACCACGGCACCGAAGTCGAACAGGCCGGCTTCCTCGGCCATGCGGGCGTGGAACACGACCTGGAACAGAAGATCGCCCAGCTCGCCGGGCAAGGCCTTCATGTCCTTGACGGCGATCGCGCTGGCGACCTCGTAAGCTTCCTCGATGGTGTAAGGCGCAATGGTCTCGAAAGTTTGGACCATGTCCCAGGGACAGCCGTCGCGCAGGCACTTCATCACTTCCAGAAGCACGGCGATGTCGCGGGAGGGTTTCAGGTCGGAATTTGTCATGGCGGCATTTGGGGGGCGGGTAGCCATGGCCGCAAGCCGCCATTTCCCCGCACGCCCCAATTTATCGTATAAGTAATATTATGGGAAATTATAAATAGACCAAGACGGCAAATGGACCCAGCATCACCCCACGATTGTCGTAAGTGGCGGCCAGGTCTTTACGGCTCAGGGCTTCGCGCATGATGGCAATGTCGCAGGCCGAAACGCCGTCAAAGGCACGGCCGGTCTTGGCATGGACGTAACAGTCATGGGTCCAGCCCGTCTCCTGGGTCACGATGATTTGGGCCCAGTGACCTGACGGATATTTTGTACCAGGGCATAGAGAGACTATTGCATGGCACCCACCTGGTCCAGAGGTGGGGCAGCTGGGCTAAATGCCTGTGGCGCTGGTGGCCGATATCCCAGCGATGAGTGGGGTCTGGCGGTGTTG
>JAPLPI010000194.1 GCA_026400305.1 Alphaproteobacteria bacterium
ACCCAGGACCCGAAGGTGCCGGGCTATGACGGCTATACGCCCGGTCTAATCAAGTACGACATCAAGTCTGGCGCGGTGCTGGAGTTCGTGGATTTCGTGCCCGGCTCCTGCGACATGCATGATGTCTGCGTGCTGGACGGCCAGCTGTATGGCGTGGATGCGGGTGAGCATCCGGGCTGGCCGATCAACGAGAAGTTCGCACAGCCCGGTTTCCCCGAGCTCAACAGTCCCAGCGGCGGCTTTGTCTTCAAAATCGACATCATCTAGCGATTGTTGCGGCGCATCAGGGGCTTAAGGGGTTGCTGAATTTTCCAGCCTCGGCATACTCGCGCATCTTTTGATGGTGGGGGCTTAGGCATGGCGTTGAATGCACTCAAGGGTTGGACCGGCGCACAGAAGAATGTCGTCGCCGCTGCCTATCTGGGCTGGACCCTGGACGCCTTCGACTTCTTCGTTCTTACCTTCGTGGTCAAGGACCTGCTCGCTCAGTTCGGCGCCACGAGCGCGGCTGACATCCTGGTCGCGGTGACGCTGACTTTGGCTGTGCGGCCGCTGGGCGCGTTCCTGTTCGGGCGGTTGGCCGACGATTACGGCCGCAAACCCATTCTGATCCTCAACATCCTGCTGTACTCGCTGTTCGGTTTTGCCACCGCCTTTGCGCCCAGCCTGTCGGTGTTCCTGATTGCGCGCGGGTTGTTTGGTGTGGCGATGGGCGGCATCTGGGGTATCGGCGCGAGCCTGGCCTTTGAAAGCATTCCGTCCAAGGCGCGCGGGTTTGTGTCGGGCCTGCTGCAGTCGGGATATCCCTCCGGTTATCTGGTGGCATCGCTGGCCTTCGGCGCGGTGCATGCCGACTTCGGCTGGCGCGGCATGTTCATGGTGGGGCTGATCCCCGGCATCCTGCTGGCGATCTACATCTACCTGATGGTGCCGGAATCGCCGGTCTGGCGCCGTCCCCCGGTGGTGAAAGCCAGAAAGCACCTGCTGCATCTGGTCGGCGTGGCGGTGATCCTCAGCTCCATGCTGGCGGCGCTGATCCATTGGGGCCGCGAAGAGGGCCTGGTCTATATCGTGGCCGCCGTGGTGCCGCTGGTGATCGTGGGCGGTTTGCTGACGCCCTTTGTGCGCCAGCACTGGAAGCTGGCGGTTTATGCAATCCTGCTGATGACCGGTTTCAACTTCTTCAGCCATGGAACACAGGACCTCTATCCCACCTTCTTGCGCGTGCAGCATCACTTCGACGATGCGACGGTGACCTTCATCACTGTGGTGCTCAACCTGGGCGCGATCGTGGGCGGGCTGACCTTCGCCAGCTTCAGCCAGTCCTTCGGCCGTCGCAAGACGGTGATCCTGGTATCGCTGCTGGCGCTGCCGGTGATCTATTTCTGGGCCTCCGGGACGACACCCGTCATGCTGGCAGTGGGCGCCTTCCTGATGCAGATCTGCGTGCAGGGCGCCTGGGGAGTTGTGCCCGTGCATCTCAACGAATTGTCGCCGGCCGGCGTACGCAGCACCTTCGCCGGAACGGTTTATCAGTTGGGCAACCTGATCGCTTCGGTCAACGCGGTGTTCCAGGCCGAGCTGGCCGAAAGTGGCCGGCAGCTTCTTGGCCTGCAGCATTATTCGCTGGCGCTGGCGGTGGTGGCCTGTTTTGCGGCGCTGCTGATCGCAACCATGATGTTCCTGGGTCCGGAAGCCAAAGATGCCGATATGGGGCGCGCCGCGCCCGTGAGCGAATAAGAAAGAGGCGGATGATGCAACGTCGTGATTTTCTGGCTGGCGCGGCTGCGTCGGCATTTTGGGCTGGTATTGCAAAGGCCGCCGCGCCGCTGGCGGACATTCCGATCATCGACACACATGTCCATCTGTTCGACTCCCACCGTCCGCAGGGCGTGCCCTATGCCGGTTCGCCCGAATGGGCCAAGGAGAAGAATGGCGTGGCGCTGCCGTCTACCTATCGCGCCTTCGCCACGCCGCTGAACATCGTCGGCGCCATCGAGCTGGAGGCCAGTCCCTGGATCGAGGACAATCTGTGGGTGCTGGAGCAGGAGCACACCGACCCCCTGTTCGTGGGCACGGTGGGCGACCTGGAACCGGAAAAGCCGGACTTCGCTGATGCTTTCAACCGCTTCCGCAAGGACCCACTGTTTCTGGGCATTCGCTGCGGCAAGATCTGGAACCGCGACGTTACCAAGCAGGTGAATGATCCAAAATTCATGGATGGGCTGAAGCGCGTCGCCGATGCCGACCTGGTGATGGACACCGCCAATCCCGATGTCGAGCTGATGCAGGCGATGGTGAAGATCAATGACAAGATCCCGTCACTGTGCATCATGCTGGATCATTTGCCGTCCTTCGATCCCACCCCGGCTCAGCAGGCTGCCTATGATGCGGTGCTGAAGGAAATTCACGGCCGGCCGAAAATCTACGCCAAGCTGTCGGAGATCGACCATCGCACCAGCCCGGCGCGCGGGCTGGCCGCCCACAAGGCGCGGCTGGACCAGTTGATGGCGACGTTCGGCGCGGACCGGGTGGTGTTCGGAACCGACTGGCCCAACAGCTGGGGCACCGCCACGCCGGCCCAGATCGTGGACATCGCACGCGCTTACTTCGCCACCCGCACTCGGGAAGAGGCGGAAAAGTATTTCTGGAAGAACTCGCTGACCTTCTACAAGTGGAAGAAGCGGGCGAAAAATCAGCCGGGCTGATTACCAGGCGTAGGACATGCGTACGACCGCACCGTCCGGTGCCGCCTCCAGCGAGGTGTCGATATTGTATTTGCGCTTGAAGGGCGTCACTACGACGGCGCTGTAGCCGGCGGCGATGGCCGAGCTGGCCAAGGTGTCGTACCAGCGATGCTGGTGCGCCTGAATACGGCTATAGGCCACGAATTCGGTCAGGCCGGCAGCGGGCAGGCCATATTGCCATCCATAGCGGACCCACAGGAAAGACGAACCGGACGCGGCTAGCGCCGTGGTGTCGGATGTGAAGGATTTGTAGTCGCTGCCATTGGGGCGGCGCTCCTTGACGATCTGCTTGAGGGCAAAGGCGGTGCCCACGGTCAGGGCGCTTTCCACCAGCAACTGCGCTGCGCCCATTCGATCATGCTTCAGAAGCGTAATGCCGCCCGCCACCAGGGGCAGAGCGATTGCGACCCCGGTGCCGATCTGCTCGATTCTCTTCTCGGACTTGGTCAGCGGCGTGGTGTTGGGCGTGAAGGCAAACGCCGGGGTCGCGGTGGTCATGATGGCCAACAGGGCGGTCGCGCGAAAAAAGGTCATGTCCTAAAACCTAATATTGCCCGGCTGTCTTACTTCGGCGGGGGCGGATGCGCAAACCTGACAGAATTGAAATTTCCCAATTGATACCGCGAAATACTCGCGATCTTGACGAGGTGGGCGGTGGGGGCCATAAGCCGCCTAGGTGCAAGGTCTAGGGAACGCGGTTGAACCGCGGCTGCCCCCGCAACTGTTACCGGTGAGTTTTCTCTCAAGAGGCTAAGGCGCGAGCCACCTCTTAAAAGTCACTGGGGCCGAAAGGTCCTGGGAAGACGAGGGGAAGTGTTGATCCGGTTAGCCAGGAAACCTGCCTCGCACCGTCGTCTTGTAACCTGCCGGGGTGTGCGGGGTGCAGCGGGGTGAACCGCAGCGGCGGCAAAGTTGGAGTCGCATGCTGTGGGGCCGAAAGCCTTTTCTTGAATACCGCAGTGCGCGCCTCCTGAGCCAGGAGACGTTTCATGAAATCCGTTCTGTTTACTTCCGCCGCCCTGATTGCGCTGACGGCACCTGCCTTCGCGCAGTCGCAGCTGACCTATCCCCATCTGGACGATGAAAATGTGGTGGTCAGCGCCACCCGTCTGCCGACCCCCATCGCCAATGTCGCCAGCAGCGTCACGGTGATCACCGCGGCCGACATCGAAGCGCGCCAGGACCGCTCGCTGCCCGATGTGCTGCGCGAAGTGCCGGGCCTTTCCATCGTGCAGACCGGCGGTGCCGGCGGCCAGACTTCGGTCTTCATGCGCGGCAGCAATTCCAACCACACCAAGGTTCTGGTCGACGGCATCGATGTCGGGGATCCGTCCACGCCGACCGGGGCGGCTGACATTTCCAAATTCTTGGCCGGTGACATAGCCCGGGTGGAAGTGCTGCGCGGTCCGCAGGGCGCGCTCTATGGTTCGGACGCCATCGGCGGGGTGATCAACATCACCACCCAGAGCGGCAGCGGTCCGATGACATTCCGCGGCAGCGTGGAAGGCGGCTCGTTCGAGACCTCCAACCAGTTCGGTACCCTGTCCGGCCAGGAAGGCGATTTCCACTACCGCGCCACGGTGCAGTATTTCCATTCCGGCGGCACGCCGGTGACGCCGCTGAACCTGTTGCCGGCCGGTGTGTTGCGCAACGATGATCAGTACGACAACGTCACTGCCAGCACCAAGCTGGGCTATGACATCACTGGCAATTTCGATATCGGCCTGACCTCGCGTTACTATAACAGCGTCGGCCGCATCACCGGTGACAGCTTCAATCCGGTCACCTTCGCTTCGAAGCCGTCGGCCCGGCAGACCCGCATCGCCAACCTGCAATATGAGACCCGCGGCACCGCGCACCTGCTGTTGTGGGGTGACCGGTTCGACCAGACCCTAGGCATTGCCTATGGCAGCAACATCATCGCCACCCAGAATCCCAACAATGGCAACGGCCGCACCAAGGGTGACCGCGTCAAGCTGGACTGGCAGGGCAATGTGAAGCTGGCGGAAGGCGAGACGCTTGTTCTGGGCGCGGAAAGCGCGCGCGACGGGCTGCATCGCGGCCTGTCCTTCGGCTTCCCCACCACCCTGGCGCAAGGCATTACCACCAATGCCGGCTATGCCGAAATGCTGACCGATCTTCCTATCGGTTTCCACAACAGCTTCAGCGTGCGCGATGACGATAACAGCCGGTTCGGTAACAGGGTGACCTGGCGCATGGCGCCGTCCTGGGTAATCGAAAGCACGGGCACTACCTTGCGCGCTAGTGCGGGCAGCGGCTTCAAGGCGCCGGCCTTGCAGCAGTTGTTCGGGACCTTTGGCAGCAATGTAAACCTGAAGCCGGAAAGTAGCACCGGCTATGAAGCCGGCATCGACCAGAAAATCCTGGGCGATGATCTGGTCGGCGGCGTGACCTGGTTCCACAACGACATCCGGAACCTGATCACCTCCGGCCCGGCGCCCACTTTCCTGAACATCAATATCGGCCGGGCGCGGACGCAGGGGATTGAAACCTTCCTGACCTGGAAGGCGCTGGAGACGCTGAGATTCCGCGCCGACTACACCTATACCGATAGCCTGGATGCGACGACGCGGCTGGCGCTGTTGCGGCGGCCGCGCAACAAGGCCAGCCTGGGCGCGGTCTGGCAAGCGATGGACGGTCTGCAGCTGAACGCCACCCTGCTGTATGTGGGCCAGCAGATCGACGGCAACCGGGACTTTTCCATCCCGCGCCTGAAGAAGTCTGACTATGTCACCCTGGACCTAGCGGCCAGCTACAAGCTGACTGATAGGTGGAGCCTGTTCGGCCGGATTGAGAACGCCACCGATACCAACTATCAGAGTCCGGAAGGCTTCCTGCGCCCTGGCATCGGTGCCTATGGCGGTATCAAGGTGAACCTGTAACCATGAAAGCTGGAGTTCTCGCGGCGGCTGCTTTGCTCCTTGTCTCGGGGCAGGTGGCTGCCGCGCCTCCGCAAAGAATTATGTCCCTGAAGATCTGCACGGACGAATTGCTGCTCGATCTGGTGCCGACTTCGCGAATTGCGTCTGTGACCTTCCTGTCGCGGGAGCCGGCGGCGCTGCGGATATGGCCGCAAGGCGCCAAGGTGCCGGTCAATCATGGCACCGCCGAAGAGATACTGGCCATCCATCCCGACCTGATCCTCACCGATCCTTTCATGGCGCCCAGCTTGCGCCCGCTGCTGGCCAAAAACGGTGCCCGGATTCTGGAAGTGCCGCCGGCGGATAATTTCGAACAGATCCGCCTCGTCACTCGGATTGTGGCCAAGGCGGTGGGCGAAGAGGCACGCGGCGAGGCGCTGATTGCGCGGATGGACGCCGATCTAGCCGACGTGGCGGCGCATCGCCCGAAGAAGGCGCTGGTTGTGGCGGGGTGGGGCGGTGGCGGTTATGTGCCGGGCAAGGGTGGTCTGTTCAATACCATGCTGACCATGGCTGGTGCGCGCAATGTCGTGAGCGGCAACTTTGGTTATTACGACGTGGAAAGCCTGATTGAAGCCAACCCGGATGCGCTGGTCTATGGCGATACCTATCGCGGCATGGCGTCGTTACGCGCCGACCAGGACCTGCACCCGGCGCTGCTGAAACGCTATGGAGGGCGGCGCATCAGCTATACCTCGCTGTATGGCTGCGGCGTGCCGGAAAGCGGGCGGGTGACCAGGTCGCTGCAGGATGCACTGTTGAAGGTGCGGCGATGAAATTGGACCTATCGCTTTTGGCGCTGATTATGCTGGCCTTTGCCGCCTCGTTGCTGGCGGGACGGATATGGCTGCCGCCCGCCTCGCTGCTGTCGTCGCATGACAGCCTGGCGGGGCTGATCATCTTTGATGTGCGGCTGCCGCGTACCGTCCTGGCGTTGATTGTCGGTGCCGTGCTGGGTCTTTCGGGGGCGGTTCTGCAG
>JAPLPI010000196.1 GCA_026400305.1 Alphaproteobacteria bacterium
CCGCAGCCTGGGATTTCGCTTCGGCCCGGTCGCCTATTCACCCGACGTGGACGGGCTGGATGAGGAGGCGTTTGCGGCGTTGGACGGCGTGGATTGCTGGATCGTAGACGCACTGCGCCGCACACCGCATCCGTCACACGCTCATCTCTCGCGTACACTGGAATGGATCGCGCGCGTGAAACCAAAGCGCGCCTTCCTAACCAACATGCATGTCGACATGGATTACGACACGCTCAAGCGCGAAATGCCATCCGGTGTCGAGCCGGCTTATGACGGGATGACGATCAGCGTTTGATCACTGCGTACCGTTGGCGTCCTCGGCATAGTTATGCTGCATGGTCGGGCTGCGATTGAAGGCCAGTCGCGTATCCATCTGGCCCGGCGCCCAGCCGGCACGGTGGAAGCGGCCCGGCAGCGCCAGCACCACGTCACCAGCCTTGCTGACGATCAGGCCCTTACCCTCGACTTCATAGGCAATCTTGCCTTCCAAGATGAACCAGAATTCGTCATTGCCGATATGGAAGTGGCCCTTGTTGGTCGCGGGCGGAATTGGAACGCCCATGCCGCGGATAATGGCGGCCTGATTGTCGGCATCGCCCATGAACAATCCGCCGCGCGGCCCGCCATTCGGGTACTTCTCAATAAACTCCTTCTGGAAATCCAGGTAGGGTTTGTTGACCGCATCATAGGTGCCCATGCCGCCACCGACCGGCTGGGTCGGATAGCTGACCTTGACGTAATGCTGGCCGTCCTTCGGCGGGGGCGGTGCACCGAAATCGGCTTTGGTGTCCACCGGATAGGAGGGCAGGATGCCGCCACCGCGCGTCACTTCAAAGCGCAGTCCCGGCTCGTTGCCGACCACTTCCATGGAATAGGGGACCCTTAGCGGCACCTGCACCAGGAAGCCCTTTTGGGCGATGAACGGTTCCTGGCCCTTGATGGTGAAGCGGATCTGGCCGCTCCACACCACCCAGCAGGTGCGGTCGTCGCCATAGAATTGCGTGCGGCTCTTTTCGCCCGGCGCCATAGAAATCCACTTCGCGCTGTAGCGTTCGGTTTCCACCACGTCCTCGGTCCAGCTGGCTTGGCCCTTGTGCTTGACCAGCACGTCGTCCAGCCGAGTGACCAGCTTGTTGGCGCCGGTATATTCCTTGATCTTGTCGGGCTTGGGCGCCCAGTCTAGGTACACTTTGCGGTCCTGCGCCAACGCGGGAAGCGTCAGCAGTGCGACGACGGCGAATGCAGCGATCTTATTCATCATCGTCTCCTACTGCTTGCCTTCGGCGTCTTCGCCGAAATTATGGAACATGAGCGGGTTCACGTTGAAGGACAGGCGCGTGTCGGTCTGCCCCTCCGCCCAGCTGGCGCGATGCCAGCGGCCCGGCGGCACGAACACCACATCGCCGGTATCGGCCTTGAACAGGCCCTTTTCCTCGATCAGATAGTCGCACTTGCCTTCCAGAATGAACCAGAACTCGTCATGGCCGATATGGAAGTGGCCCTTGTTGCTGGACGGCGGGGTGGGTACGCCCTTGCCGCGAATGATGTTGGCCATGTTGGCTTCGTCCGCCATCACCAGGTGATCTTTGGGATTGGCGACGGGATCGGCCGCCACGACTTCCTTGAAGAAGTCGCGATACGGACGGTTGTCGCCGGTATATTTGTCAGGCTGGGTCGGGGTGCTGACCTTCATGTAGTGATTGCCGGCATTGTCGTCCGGCTTGGGATGGTCGCTGGAATAAAGCGGCAGGATGCCGGTATGGGTGACTTCAAAGCGCAAGCTGGGTTCGGCTCCGATGGTTTCCATCGAATAGCGCACCCGCTGCGGCACCTGGACCAGAAATCCCTTGGTGGCGACGAAAGGCTTTTGCCCTTCGATGGTAAAGCGAATTTGTCCGCCCCACACCACCCAGAAGGCGCGGTCGTCGCCCCAGTACATGGTCGGGCTCTTGTCACCCGGCTGCGCCTGGATCCACTTGGTGTCATAGCGGTCGTTTAGGATGACCTGTTCGCTCCAGCGCGCCTTGCCCTTGTGCTTGGCCAGGACATCGCTTGTCGGGCTTGGGCGACCAGGCGTACCAGGCATCCGACCAGGCTGGTGCCGCCAGGGCGACGGCCATGCCAAGGACAAGGGCGCAACTGAGCGCCCGCTTTCGAGAAAACATCATCCGACAACTCTCCTGACGTGCCGCGTTTCGCCCGCGTTCTTAGCCCACTGATAACTCTCATCTTTGCCGGAGGCTGTAAATCCGAACAACGTGCTGCGGCGCAGCACGAAACGCTCTGCGCGCTCGCTGCACCTTGACTTATTGTTAGCTCCGCCCAAACGTCAGGATAAGAAATCAGGGGAAGAAACCATGTCCGGGACCAAGTTGCAGCGCCGCCATTTTATGACGTCAAGCATCGCTGCCTGCGTGTCGGCGACGATGCCGCAGATGGCGTTCGGCGCCACGCGCAAGAAGATCAAGCACAAGCCGCTGGACCCGGGGAACCCGGACATCCTGTTCGGCACCACCAGTTCCATGTGGGGCGGGGCAGGGGTCGGCGCCAAGCAGACCCATGAAACGCCCTGGGCGATCAAGCGCATGGCCGAAGTCGGCCTACGGGGCATCGAATTCTATGGCGACGGTATCGAGGCTTACCGCGCCAATCCCATGGAACT
>JAPLPI010000173.1 GCA_026400305.1 Alphaproteobacteria bacterium
TTCTGCCCCCGCCGCCACCTCGTCCGCCAACCACAACACTTCGCCTTGCGGTTTGATCCCGCCGGCCGGCCCGATGCCACCGCGCGCCTGAGCTAGGGCATCGCGTTTGCCCGCGCCCGACACCAGAAACAGGATCAGTTCGCTGGAATTGATCGCTGGATAGGTCAGGCTGACGCGCGGCTCGCCGCGCCCCTGCGGCACCGCCGCGGCCCAGAGATCCATTTCCTTCAAAATCGGCTGACCCGGCAGCAGTGAGGCGGTGTGGCCGTCATCGCCCAGGCCAAGCAAGGTGAGATGAAACAGCGGCACGCTCGCTTCCAAAGTGCCCGCGCCATATTGCTGGCGCAAGACTTCATCATAGCGGTCAGCGGCACTTTGCAACGTACCATCTGTCGGGATGGCCAGCAGCTTGCGCGGATTGACCGATGGACTGGACAGCAAGCTCTCGCGCACCATGCGATAATTGGAATCCTTGTGGTCCGGCGGCACGAAGCGCTCGTCGCTGAAGAAAATTTCGGCGCAGTCCCAGCTGAGATCCTTCTTCGCCAGCAATTCGTATGTGGCGCGCGGGGTCGATCCGCCCGATAGCACCAGGCGGAAGGGATAGCGCACCACCTTCATGCGACCGGCAATGATATCGGCCGCCCGCGCCGCCAGTGCGCCGGCGTCCTTCAACACTTCCATGGTGCCAGCGATACCGCTCATTTTCCGCCCAGAATGCGGATGGCGCGCCAGGAGCGGCCGTCCTTGGCCAAAAGATCGTTGGCCGCGATGGGACCTTCGCCACCTGCCGCGTAATTGGGGAAATGACGTGGATTGGTGTCCTGCCAACCCTTGAGCACCGGCTCGACCAGCGCCCAGGCCGCTTCCACCTGGTCGGCGCGCTGGAACAGCGTCGCGTCATCGATCAGGCAGTCATAGATCAGTGTCTCGTAACCCACCGCCGGCGCCTGGTGGAAATAGTCTTTGTAGTTAAAACGCATCGACACGCTTTCCAGGATCATAGCCGGGCCTGGCCGTTTGGCATTGAAGCGCAGGCGGATGCCCTCGTCCGGCTGGATGCGCAAGATCAGCCAGTCGGAATCCAGTTCATCGACCGGCGTGTCGCGGAACAGGGCATGAGGCGCCTGCTTGAAGCGGATGGCGATCTCGCTGGAACGGATATTCAGCCTCTTGCCGGTGCGCAGATAGAAAGGCACGCCCGCCCAGCGCCAATTGTCGATCTTCAGCCGCATGGCGACATAGGTTTCAATATTAGAATCGGGCGCGACATTGGTTTCGCGGCGATAGGCGGGCGCTGGCGCGTCCTGCGCCATACCGGCATCATACTGGCCGCGCACCACATCGGTCAGGCAGAGCGGCTGAATAGCACGGAACACTTCCGCTTTCTTGGCGCGGATATCCTCGGCCTCGAACGACACCGGCGGCTCCATCGCCACCATGGCGACCAACTGGAACAGGTGATTGGGCACCATGTCACGCAGGGCGCCCGTGGCTTCATAGAATTTTCCGCGCGTCTCCACCCCGATGCTTTCGGCCACCGTGATCTGGACATGGTCGATGCGGTCGCGGTTCCAGATCGGCTCGAACAACCCGTTGGCGAAACGCAGCGCCATGATGTTCTGCACCGTCTCCTTCCCCAGGAAATGGTCGATGCGGTAAATCTGTTCTTCCTTCAGCCACTTCAGAAGACAGGCATTCAGCGATTTGGCAGAGGCCAGATCGTGACCGAACGGCTTTTCTACGATCAGGCGGCGGAAACCATTTTCCTCGGAATTGACCAACCCCGCTTCGCCCAGCTTGCCGGCGATGGTGGGGAAGAATCGGTCGGCCACCGCCATGTAGAACAGAACATTGCCGCCCAGCCCCTGCTTCTGATCCAGCTCGGCCAGCAGGTCCTTGATCTGGCTATAGGTCTCGGGATTTTCGAAATCACCGCTGAGGAAGGTCATGGAGCGGGCCACCTGGTCCCACAGGCCTTCGTCAATCCCTTCACTGTTCTTGGCGAGCACCGTACCCAGGAATTCCTTGAGCTGACCGGCCCATTCTTCGCTAGTCTTCTTGTTGTGGTCGACGCCGACCAGCGCCAGTCGCTTGGGCAACAGCCCGGTGCGCGCCAGATTGTAAAGCGCCGGCACGATCAGCCGCTTGGTCAGATCGCCATTGGCGCCGAAGATCACGATGGCGCAAGGCGGCGGGGGCGATTTGTGCGACTGCATGCTCATTTGTCGTCGTCCTTTGCCTTGGGGGTGAGGACTATGCTTTCGACGTGGCCGCCAAATTCCTTGCGCATGGCCGACAGCAATTTATCGCCAAAGGTGTTATCGCTGCGAGAGCGGAAGCGGGCATACAACGCCGCGGTCAGCACCGGCGCCGCCACCGCCTGGTCCACCGCCGCAGCCACCGTCCAGCGTCCTTCGCCGCTGTCGTCCACCTTGCCGCTGAATTCCCCCAGCGTTCCCGAACGCGCCAACGCGATGGCGGTCAGGTCCAGTAGCCAGGAAGCCACCACGCTGCCGCGCCGCCACACTTCGGCGACATCCGAAACATTGATGTCGAAGCGTTCGTCCTCGGGCAGCTTTTCGCTGCTGCGGCCGCTCATGATGTCGAAGCCTTCGGCAAAGGCCTGCATCATCCCGTACTCGATGCCGTTATGCACCATCTTGACGAAATGGCCCGCGCCGGCAGCGCCAGCATGCATATAGCCTTCGGTGACACGCGGATCGGATTTCTCGCGGTTCGGCGTTTTGGGAATATCCCCTGCGCCCGGCGCCAGCGCCTTGAAGATGGGATCCAGGCGATCCACCGACGCCTTCTCGCCGCCGATCATCATGCAGAAGCCGCGCTCCAGCCCCCACACCCCGCCCGAGGTTCCGACATCCAGATAGTCGATGCCCTTTTCGCGCAACGCCTTGGCGCGGCGCACATCGTCCTTCCAGAAGCTGTTGCCGCCATCGATCACGACATCACCCCTGGACAAAAGCGTGCCCAGCTTGGCGATGGTCTCTTCGGTGACCTTGCCAGACGGCAGCATCACCCACACCGCACGTGGCGGAGACAGCTTGGCCACCACATCTTCCAGAGAAGTGGCGCCGGTGGCGCCTTCCAAGCCCTTCACCGCGGCGGCAGCGGCGTCATACCCAACCACCTGGTGGCCACGACTCATCAACCGCCGGCCGATATTGGCGCCCATGCGGCCCAATCCAACAATTCCGATATGCATGAAATCTCCTGATAGACCCCAACTTTGGGTGGGGCCTGAATGCGGCGGCAATATCAGCCAAATCTAACCATCTGAACACGCCTTGAAACCGGTCCGGGCGCAGACGGCTCGGGAACGCCCGCCGAACTGCCCCGGTTCCGGGATTTTTGGCTGAAAACCGGGCAAAAACAGGAGCAAAGCTTGATTTACCCCCGCCGGGCCTGCCAATTATCGGCTTCCGCCACAGGCACCGATCATGGACGACGATTTCCGCAAAGCCGCGCTGGACTATCACCGCATTCCACGCCCAGGAAAGCTGTCGGTGGAAGCCACCAAGCGCATGGCGAATCAGCGCGACCTGGCGCTGGCCTATTCGCCCGGCGTCGCCGCGCCGTGCATGGCCATCGTCGAAGATCCGTCCTCGGCCCGCGACTATACCGCCCGCGGCAACCTGGTGGCGGTGATCACCAACGGCACCGCCGTACTGGGGCTGGGCAATATCGGGCCGCTGGCGTCCAAGCCGGTGATGGAAGGCAAGGCCGTCCTTTTCAAGAAATTCGCCGGCATCGACGTGTTCGACCTGGAAGTGGACGAGACCGACATCGACCGCTTCGTGGACATCGTGGCGGCGCTGGAGCCGACCTTTGGCGGCATCAATCTGGAAGACATCAAGGCGCCGGAATGCTTCATCATCGAGAAGAAGCTGCGCGAGCGCATGAAGATTCCGGTCTTCCATGACGACCAGCACGGCACCGCCATTGTCTGCGCCGCCGCCATCCGCAACGGCCTGGTGCTGCAGGGCAAGAAGCTGGAAGACGTCAAGCTGGTGACCAGCGGCGCCGGCGCCGCAGCGTTAGCCTGTGTCGACCTTTTGGTGGCGATGGGCCTGCCGGTCGACAACATCACCCTGACCGACATCAAGGGCGTGGTGCACAAGGATCGGGGCGATGAGATGGCGCCCAACCTATTCCGCTATGCCCGCAAGACCGATGCCCGCACCCTGGGCGATGTGCTGGTGGGCGCCGATGTCTTTTTGGGCCTGTCCGCGCCCAATGTTCTCAAGCCCGAATGGCTGCCGCAGATGGCAGCCAAGCCGCTGATCCTGGCGCTGGCCAATCCCGATCCGGAAATCCTGCCCGAAGTCGTCAAGGCGGCACGTCCCGACGCCATCATCGCCACCGGCCGCTCCGACTATGTGAACCAGGTCAACAACGTCCTGTGCTTCCCCTTTGTCTTCCGGGGCGCGCTAGACGTGGACGCCACCACCATCAACGAAGAAATGAAGGTGGCCGCCGTCGAAGCTATCGCCACGCTTGCCCGCGCCGAGGCCAGCGACGTGGTGGCATCGGCTTACGGCGGGGCGCAGACCGGCTTTGGCCCCGACTATATCATTCCAAAACCCTTCGATCCGCGCCTGATCCTGTCCATCGCGCCGGCCGTGGCGCGCGCCGCCATGGACTCCGGCGTGGCGCGCCGGCCCATCACCGATTTCGACGCTTACGAAAGCGAACTGGAAAAGTTCGTCTATCGCTCCGGCCAGCTGATGCGCCCCGTTTTCGAGGTGGCGCGGCGCAGTCCCAAGCGCGTGGTCTATGCCGAAGGCGAGGAAGACCGAGTGCTGCGCGCGGTTCAAACGGTGGTGGATGAAGAGCTTGCCCATCCCACATTGATTGGCCGCCGCGACGTCATTCTGGCGAAAACCAAACAGCTTGGCCTGCGCCTGGACTTCAACAAGGAAGACCGAATCCTGGACCCGCAGGCGGACCGCGAATTCTTCGCGCCCCTGACCGAACGCTATCAGCGGATGGTGGAGAGGCGCGGCGTGCAGCCGGAATCAGCGGCCCGCTGGATCGCCACCCGCCATGGAATCGCCGCCGCCATGCTGCTGGAAGCTGGCGAAGTGGACGCCGCCTTGTGCGGCGGTCTGGGAGATTGGACGCGCCAGCTGCAGAACATCCTGCCCATCATTCCGCGCCAGCGCGGTGTCACAAGGCTTTATTCCCTGTCGGCGCTGATCCTGCCCAATGGCGCGCTGTTCTTCTGCGACACCCACGTCAACGTCGATCCCACCGCCGAGCAGATCGCGGAGATGACCCAGCTGGCCGCCAAAAGCGTGCGGCGCTTCGGCCTGGCGCCCAAGGTCGCGCTGCTGTCACATTCCAGCTTCGGCACCTCCCATTCGCCCAGCGCCATTAAGACGAGATGGATTTAGAGATCGACGGCGAAATGCATGCCGACGCGGCGCTGAGCGATGTTCTGCGCGGACGCGTGGTGTCCCAAAGCCCCCTCACCGGCTCGGCCAACCTGCTGGTGATGCCCAGCCTGGATGCCGCCAACATCGCACTGACTTTGCTGTCGGCCGCGACCGAGGCGCTTCTGGTGGGCCCCTTGCTGCTGGGCGTGTCCAAGCCGGTGCATGTGATGGTGCCGTCGGTCACGGCGCGCGGCATCGTCAACATGACTGCCTTGGCCGTGGCACAGGCCGCCGCACAAAACTAAGAAAAAGAACGGAACGCCCAATGGAAGTCCTGGACCTGAAACAGATGGCACAAGAGGCCATCGCGCTGCATCAGCAGGGCAAGCTGGATCAGGCCGAGGCGCTGTACATGCAGATCCTGGGCGCCGATCCGGCCCTGTTCGGACCGCGCTATTACATGGGCATCTTGCGCATGCAGCAGAACCACTTTGAGGAGGCCTGCACCTTCCTGGGAGAGGCCTCCACCGTCTATCCCGACGATCTTGGCTGCCTGATAAATTACGGCATGGCGCTGCTCGCCGCCCGCCGCGTTGAAGAGGCGCTGACCATGTTCGACCGGGCGCTGGCGATCCAGCCCAACATGGCCGAGGGCCTATACAATCGCGGCGTGGCGCTGGCGGACCTGCAGCGTTTCGAACTGGCGGTGGATTCCTACGACCGCGCCCTGGTGGTGCAGCCCGAAATGATCGCCGCGCGGGTCAACCGCGCCGTGGCACTGGCGGCGGTGGGCCGGCTAGACGACGCCATCGTCGGTTATGACCGGGTGCTGTCGATGCAGCCCAGCAATATCGGGGCCCTGATCCAGCGCGGCCTGGCGCATCGCGCCAAGGGCCGCCCCCTGCAGGCGCTGGAAGATTACAACCGTGCCCTGTCCGTGGCGCCCGGGGACGCCGGCGCCACCTACAATCGCGGCGTCATCATGCTGGACCTGCAGCGCGCCGATGAGGCGCTGTCTGATTTCGACGCCGTGATGGATGCCTACCAGACCAATGCCGAGATGCTGAACAATCGCGGCCTAGCGCTGCGCAACCTCAAGCGCCCGGCCGAGGCGCTGAACAGCTTGGACCGCGCCCTGTCCCTGGAACCCAATTTCGCGGAAGCCTGGGGCAATCGCGGCCTAGTCCTGCGCGACCTGCTGCGGTACGAGGAAGCCATTCTCAGCTTCGACCAGATCCTGAACATCGATCCGGGCAATGCCGTGGCGCTGAACTGGCGCGGCAATGTCTGCCGCGACCAACTGGATTATTCCGGCGCCATCGAATGCTACAGCCGTGCGCTCAAGGTCCGCCCCGACTATGCCGAAGCGATGATCAACCGCAGCTACAGCTATTGGAGCATCCAGCAGCCCGAAGCGGCGCTGGCCGACCTGGAGCGCGGCCTAGCCCTGGACCCGCATTATCCCTATGCCCTGGGCGAACTGGTCCATATGCAGATGTACTGCGCCGACTGGCGCGGCTTTGACGTCAACAAGACGACGGTAGCGTCGGGCCTTCGCAATGGCGCCCGTATCGTGCAGCCCTTCATCTTCCAGGCCATCGGGGAAAATCCGCAGGACGCCCAGACCTGCTCGCGCATCTGGGGCCATGACAAGTATCCGCCGATGGCCGCCGCGCCGTTCGACACCGCGCTCCGCAAGGTGCACAAGAAAATCCGCATCGGGTACCTGTCGGGCGAATTCCGCCAGCAGGCCACCGCCATCCTGATGGCCGGCCTGTATGAGCGCCATGACCGGGACCGCTTCGAACTGGTGGCGCTGGATAATGGCACCAATGACGGCGGCGAACTGCGTGCCAAGCTGGAAAAGGCCTTCGACAAGTGGATCGACATCGGCACGATGCACGATGCCGACGCCTCGGCGCGCATCCGCGCCGAGGAGATCGACATCCTGGTCAATCTGAACGGCTATTTCGGCAAGGCCCGCATGGGCGTCTTCGCCCACCGCGCCGCCCCGGTGCAGGTCAATTATCTGGGCTTCCCCGCCACGTTGGGCGCCAATTACATGGATGACATTATCGCCGATGCGACAGTGATCCCCGACACCGAGCATGGCTTCTATGACGAGGAAGTCGTCACCCTGCCCGGCAGCTATCAGGCCAATGATGACAAGGGCCGTCCCATCGCGCGGGTGCCGAGCCGCGCCGAAGCCGGTCTGCCCGAGCCGGGCATGGTGTTCTGCAACTTCAACAATGCTTACAAGCTGACACCCTCGACCTTCGACAGCTGGATGCGGATCCTGAAAGGCGTGGATGGCAGCGTGCTATGGCTGCTGGAAAGCCCCGCGCCCTATGCCGACAATCTGCGCAAGGAAGCGCAAGCGCGCGGCATCGCGCCGGAGCGGCTGGTGTTCGCACCCGATCTGGACACCGACCTTCACCTGGCCCGGCTGTCGCTGGCCGACCTATTCCTGGATGGCTTGCCCTATAACGCCCACACCACCGGCAGTGATGCCTTGTGGACCGGCGTGCCACTGATCACCAAAACCGGCACCACTTTCCCGGGCCGCGTCGCCGCCAGCCTGCTGGCTGCGGCGGGATTGCCCGAGCTGATCACCGAGAATGTGGGTGATTTCGAAGCCCTAGCTATCAAGCTGGGCAATGATCCCAAGGCGCTGAAGATGCTGAAAGACAAGCTCGCCAGGAACAAGGACACATGCGCCCTGTTCGACACCGCGGCTTTCACCAGGCACATCGAAGCCGCTTATGACACGATGTGGAAGACTTGGCTGGCCGGCGAAAATCCCAAGAGCTTCGCCGTCAAAGCCTAGCGAATGAACTGATCGACGTAATCGGCGCCCAGGCCAACTTTCTCGTAATGGGCGCGGCACAGGTTGATCTTAGTGAAAACGTCCTCATAGCCCAGCACGGCACCATCGGGATCGACATAGATCATCACGCCATTGACCTGGAACAGGGTGATCATCTCTTCCACGCCTTCGTCGATCACCAGGGTGTGGGTCTCGCCCGGCGCCTCATAGACATAGCCGCCTTCCTGCGCGACCCAGTCATGCTCCAAATAGCGCCAGCGGCCCTTGATGACATAGCCATGCACCGGCTGGGGATGGCGATGGCGCGACAGCACGCCGGACTTGCGGACCCGCAGCAGATTCATCCAGTAGCCGCGCGAGGCACACAGGCACAGGGGCCGGAACCAGACATTCTCGCCCTGCGGCACCCAGACCCGTTCATCATCCGGAATGGCGGACGCGATCACAAGCTCTGGAGGTGACTCCTTGGGCTGGGGATGCCGATAGGGAATGCGGGAATTGTCCATCTCCGGCCCGTATTATCAGGCCTTGGACGCCCGGCGGGGCTGGGTGGGACGTTCCTGGGCGGCGGCCGTGGCTTCGGCGGCCCTCTTGCGGGTCTTGGCGTGACGACGCCTTTTGTCTTTCTTACGGGCATTGTTGCGGCGCGCGGCCATGAAAACCTCCGTTGTTAGGGGCGCAAACTACGCTGTCTGGGCCGGGGATGAAAGTGCGGCGGCGCTATTTGGCGGTATAGCCGCCATCCACCGGCAGAACCGTGCCGGTGATGAATTCGGCGCCCTCCGAGCACAGGAACACCACAGCGCCGCCGATATCCTTCGGCTTTCCCCAGCGGCCCTGCGGCGTGCGGTCGATGATGACCTGGGAGCGCCCTGCGTCGGACCGGGCACCTTCGGTCAGCGCTGTTTCCACCCAGCCAGGAGCAATGGCGTTAACGCGGATGGTGGGCGCCCAGGCCACGGCCAGAGCCTTGGTCAGCTGGGCCACCCCGCCCTTAGAGGCGGTATAGGCCGGCACCAGCGCGCCGCCGAAGAAGGACCAGACTGAAGCGGTGTTGACGATTGCCCCGCCGGATTTTTCCAAAAGCGGCTTGGCCGCCATGCACATCCGCATGGTGCCGGTGAGATTGACGTCGATCACCTTCTGGAAACCGGCAATGGTGAATTCCTTGCCATCGCGCAGGATGATGCCAGCGCAGTTCACCAGCGCGTCCAGCTGTTGGAATTTTCCGATGCAGGCGGTGACGTCGGCATCGCTGGTGACGTCGAGTTGAATCGCCTCCAGATGGTCACGCTTGGGAACGCAGGCTATTTCCTCCGCCGTCAGCCCAGTGACGGTAACGGCATAGTCCGCCGCCAGCATCGCTTCGGCAATTCCGAAGCCGATACCGCGCGCCCCGCCGGTTATAAGTGCCTGTTTCATGGTCTCACCTTAGCGGTTAAGGCGAAAGCGACATAGGCCGCGCCCTGCGGCGATTTCTTGTCGCGCGCATTGTCGGCCTGGATCAGCACATATTGCCGCCCCCCGGCCATATAGGTGATAGGGGTGGCATTGCCGGCATAAGGAAGCTGCGCCTGCCAGAGCAGCTTGCCGTCCTGCGGATCGAAAGCACGGATTTTCTTGTCATACAAGGTGGCGGCGATGAACAGTACCCCGCCCTTCGTCAGGATCGGGCCGCCGTAATTTTCCGAACCGGTGCTCTTGTCCGCCAGCGCGGGATATTCGCCCAGCGGAATACGCCACAGATAAGCGCCGCTGTTAAGGTCAATGGCACTGAGTGTTCCCCAGGGCGGCGTCACCGCCGGATAGCCATCGGGGTCCAGAAATTTTCGATAGCCAGTGAAGCGATAGGCCGGGTGGTTATCGCCAGCAGGCTTCGCAGCCAACTCGCGATCCTCGCCACTGCGCACGAAGGTCAGCAGGGATGAAAGACTGTCGCCCTGCAGGGCGAAGGCCGGCATGCGGCCACGGCCGGAATGAACCACATCGGCCATCTGTTCGGCGGTCAGCTTCGAATCCACCAGCGAAGGAAAAGCCGGCGCCGCGCCCTTGCGGTCCGGACCGTGGCAGGCGGCACAATTGTCTTGGTACAGCCCCGCGCCCAAACCGCTCGCGGCGCTGTTCTCCACCAGCCCACCGGTCCAGGCCACGTCATTGGCATTGAGATACAGGATGCCGTTTGCCGATGCCTGACCACCCCATTCCGCCCCGCCGTCGAAACCGGGAAAGACCAATGTCTGCTGCCCCAGCCGCATATGCGGGAACGGCCCGTCATTGGCGAAGCTGTGAAATTGTTCGACCGCCCACGCATGCGCCTGCGGCGTGCGGTTGGTCAGCAGGCTTTCGCTCAGATGCTGGCGGGCATAGGGCGCGGGCAGTGACGGCACCGACTGGGTGGGCGACAGCTTTTCCAGCTCGCTTTGGGCTACCTGCATTTCAATCATCGGGAACAGCGGCTTGCCGGTGATCCTGTCCAGCACGAACAGGTATCCCTGCTTGGTGGCCTGGGCTACCGCATAGATGCGCTTGCAGTTGTGCGTGACCGTCAGGAGCACCGGCGGTGAAGGAAAATCGCGGTCGGCGACGTCGTGATGCACGCCCTGGAAATGCCAGAGCAATTTTCCCGTGTTCGCATCCAACGCCAGAAGACTGTTGGCATACAGATTTTCACCCGTGCGGTTGGCGCCGTAAAAATCGCTGACCGCCGAACCAGTGGGCGCAAAGACGATGCCGCGCTTGTCATCAAGCACCATGCCGGGCCAGGAATTGGCGCCGCCGCCGGTCTTCCAATAATCCGTCGGCCAGCTTTCATGACCCGGCTCGCCGGGATGGGGGATGGTGTGGAAGCTCCAGCGCAGCTTGCCGCTATACACGTCAAAGGCGCGAATATCCCCGGGGGCCGCCGGTGCGCTTTCGTCGGTGCGGAATCCCATGATGATAATGTCGCGCCAGATGGTACCGGGCGCAGTCAGCGCCAGGCTGATCTTGTCGACATCGCGGCCCAGTCCGGCGCGCAGATCAATGCGGCCAGCCTCGCCGAAGTCGGCCAGAGGCTTACCGGTGGCCGGGTCCAGCGCATAAAGATAAGTGCCCGCCGCCGCGAACAGCCGCTGAGCCTTGCCCTTACCCCAGATGGACAGACCGCGCTGCGGACCGCCAGCCTTTACGCCCGAATGAAAGCGCCACTTCAGCTTCCCCGTCGCCCCATCCAGCGCGATGGTGTCTAGGCTAGGGGTATAGGCATAGACGATGCCGCCCACCGCCAGAGGGTGGGTCTGGGGATCGCCCATCTCGGCCATGTCGAAGCGCCAGGCCTGTTCCAGCTTGCTAACATTGGCGCGGGTGATCTGCGCCAGGCTGGAAAAACGCCGCCCGCCCTCGCCGCCATAAAGCGCCCAATCCTTGCCCTGACCGAAAGCGGGCATTACGGCGGCCAGCAGGCCCGCGGCCAGCGCCCATAGCTTCTTATTGTTTTTCATCGTGCCCGCAGCGATCCTCTGGCCAAAAGATAACAGAGGTACGAACATGACCAAAATCCTGTTGGCAGGCATCTTCCACGAGACCCACAGCTTCACCGAAGACCGCACCACCCTGGTCGATTTCATGATCCATCGCGGCCAGGACCTGCTGGATCGCATCGGCGACGGCTCGCAAGTAGATGGCTTCCTGGCCACCGCCCGGCGCCTGGGCTGGGAGGTGATCCCCACGGCCAATTACCTGTGCGGCGCCTCCGGCATGGTCGACCACGCGGTATTCGAGCTGTTCTGGCAGGATGTGGAGCCAGTTCTGACGGCGCAAGCCAGCGCTCTGGACGGCATCTTCCTGTCGCTGCATGGCGCCATGGTCACCACGCAGCTGGAAGACGTGGACGGCGAACTGTTGAAACGCATCCGCGCCATTCCCGGCACCGAAAAGCTGCCGATCTTCGGGGTCTATGACCTGCACGCCACCCTGACCCAGGAGATGGGCGCGCTGTCCGACGGGCTGGTCTGCTACCGGCTCTGTCCGCATGATGACACTTATGAAAGCGCCGTGCGCGCCACCGAACTTCTGGCCCGCTGCCTGAAAACCGGCATCCGCCCGCGCCAGCATGTGCTGGTAACCAATATCGTGTGGCCGCCGACAGGCACCGGTACCCGCGACGGCGCCATGCATGCGCTGGAGGAAGCCGCCCGCCGCATGGAACGCGACATTCCCGGTGTGCTGGCTGTGAATGTGGTGGGCGGGTACGCCTATTCCGACGTGCGCGATGCCGGCGTTGCCTTCGGCATCATCACCGAGGGCGATGACGAAGCCGCCAAGGCCGCGCTGCGGGAGCTGGAAAAAATTGCCTGGACGCGGCGCGAAGAAGGCATCCCGAAGGAACACGACCTGGACGAAGTGGTGCGCAGCTTCGTGCCTCGCGGACATGGTCCGGTTTTGCTGGTCGAGCCGGCCGACAATATAGGCGGCGGTGGGCCGGGCGATTGCACGGATGTACTGCGGGCGCTGGTCAAATACGATGTCGCGGACTCGGGCGTGATCATCGCCGATGTCGCCGCCGTGGCGGCGCTGAAGTCCGTGCCCATCGGCGGGCGCATCACCTTGCCCATCGGCGGCAAGGGCAGCCGGCTGGACCATGGGCCCCTGACACTTGAAGTCGAACTGGTGTCCCGCAGCGACGGATGCTTCGAGCTGGAAGACCGGCAAAGCCAGATGGTGGTACTGGGCAGCCGCGTGAGCATGGGAGACAGCGCCGTGGTGCGTCATGGCGGGGTTACCATCCTGCTGACCGGCAAGCGGCTGGCGCCGATGGACCTGGGCCAATGGCGCAGCCAAGGGATCGAACCAGAAAAGCTCAGCATGATCGGTATCAAGGCCGCGGTGGGACACCGGCGCGCCTATGATCCCATCGCCGCGTCCAGCTTCACCGTGTCCACCGCGGGGCCCTGCACGTCCGACCTTGCGCGCCTGCCCTACAAGCGGCTGCGCCGTCCGGTCTATCCGCTGGATGACGACGCCATGATTGAAGTGGCTGCAGCGCACGACTAGGGTCGCTGAATGTCCGCGGGCCGCTTCGGTGCCATTTTGATAACCGGATGCATTTTAGCCTGAGCGGGGATAGTCCTCGCCTCGGCGCACGGCATGCTGCATGTCAGCAGCAAGGTCAGCGACGTGTTCTTGGCGCTTCTCGCCCTTGTGATCGCGTACCGTCTTTGGCGACTTTGGAGTGCCAAGCGTGGCTGAGATTTCCGCCCGGCCTGCCTTTGCGCCCTATCACAGGCATGACCGCGCCTTTTTTCTCGCTTTTGTTGCCCTGTCCTGGGTCGCCATCGTCATGGGGTTCGGCCCTGAGCTTCGCAAGCTTCGCTGCCAGACCAGGGTTGCCCTGAAAATTCTTTTTGGCAGCAGCTTTGAAAGTTACGTCAGACGATTGTTCAATTTTTTTATTTGCCTTCTTTGGGAGCTTCACCATCCGAGGCGTAGTGGCCACCATATTGCGCTGACCTTCAAAGTCCTTATTGGCTCTACTGGTCCTGCCGCCTGCGTTCTTATACATCGCTGGTCGCTCCCAATTCTCCAATTAGCCTAGTTATGCGGAGCTTCTCCGCACGGAGACAAATTGCAACTGGACCACTCAGTGGGGGCCGGTCACGAAGTGCGAACAAGTGCGGCCCCGGTTAAGTCTCCTGGATTGCAGACAGTTTCCACGGCGCACCCGCCTCCCGAACAAACGTCCAAAGCTCGACGACTTCCGTTGGGTGGTCAGGGTCGCCGGACACAATTGCTCCGCTAGTTCTCTCGCGCATCACATCGGCACTCTCGTAACGAAGAGCGACCGTGGCATAGTCCGCGTCCCGTTCGCGCCAGGCCTCTGAAACATCCGCTTGGATCAATCGGGTACCGGTCACGTCATTTCGGCGCCCATGCGTGGCGTTCTGGCTTAACTCCTCAGCGAGATACGACATAATTTCTGGGGTAGTCCTCTCGCGAAGGCGGCCGTAGTCTTCGTGGCCAAAGGCGTCTTGGATGTCGATCAACAGGCGCTCGAATGCGTCTCTGTCACTTGGTCCAATAGAGATTGGCCGACCACGCTCGCTAGCGGCCTCCCCGAACTGCTGCGAGGCTCCCCATGGCCCGCTTGTCACCGTGCCAGCACCAAAGGGAGATGGACTAACCGAGGGAAAGGCAGGGGCCGCAATTGGACGGCGGAACAATTTAAAAGCGAACCACGCGATCCCGCCGATAATTGCAATTTGGAGGAGAAGGCCCAGCATGCCAACACCGCCGCCACCGCCGCCACCGCCGCCCCAGCCGTGGCCCATCAATCCGCCGATCAAACCGCCCGCTAGAAGGCCGCCCATCAGTCCGCCGCCGAAGCCACCGAAGGACCCTGTCCGACTGCCAGGGTATTGCGGTCCGTATGCAGGAGCAGACGGTTGTAGCGGCGACTGCATCATCGACCTCTGAACGGGCGAGGCAGAACCGGGCGCCATCGCGGTAGGGGCGGGGCTAGAATACGTGCGCATTCCCCGACTGCCGAAACTGCCTCCACGACGGGCGTCAGCCGGTCCCATAACAATGAGGCTGAGCGCAAGCGCTATCCCGAGAAGGCCGAGAAAATTCAATTTATGTTTTGTCATAGGGATTTCCTGGACCTCTGTTGTTAGGAGGATATCAGTTCAAAGCTAACTACCGCTAGCATTATTGACCTGCCCCCATTGAATTGGTCCGACCTGAAGTATGGTTTTGACCAAGGAGGAGAAGCAAAATGGCTAGGAAAAGACACACGGCGGAAGAGATTGTCCTGAAGTTACGCCGAAAGGAACGCGGC
>JAPLPI010000342.1 GCA_026400305.1 Alphaproteobacteria bacterium
CGCTACACCGAACGTTTCGCCGACCCTAATCTGCCCGGCGTGATGAACGTGACGGTGCAGCTGAAGGCCGTTTCGGTGGGCACGAAAATCCATATCGAGCAGGCGAACATCCCCGCGCGATCCCGGTGGAAGCCTGTTATCTGAGCTGGCAGTAGTTGCTGATGCAGCTTGCCAAGGTGGTCGAGCCGGATATCCTCGGCTAGGCGGCGCTGGTTTCCTGCGCGGCCATGCGCGCATCGTTCTGGTGGATCACCAGGTTGCGCCGCGAATGCTTGGCGCCATACAGGCAGGCATCCGCGCGGGTAGGTCGGTTTCTGCGCTTTCACCGGCGCTGAACTTGGCCACCCCGATGGAGATGGTGATGGTGCCCAGGACATTGCCGGTGGACTTCTTGACCAGCTTCTTGGTTTCCACGGTGGTGCGGATCTGGTTGGCCAGCATGGTGGCGGCTTCCAGCGGCGCCCCGCGCAGCAGCACTGCGAATTCCTCGCCGCCATAGCGCGCCGCGGTGTCGCGGCCCTTGACGTTCTCCGACAGGCACGACGCCAACAGGCGCAACACCTGGTCGCCGGTCTGGTGACCCCAGCTGGCGTTGAATTTCTTGAAATGGTCGATGTCGCACATCAGCAGGCAGATATCCTCGCCGCTCTAGGCCGCCTTGCGGCCCGCTTTCATCGCATCGTCGAACGCCTTGTGGTTGGCGATGTGCGTCAGGGGGTCGGTCATACTTTCCTTGCGCACATCGTCCAGCTTGTCGCACAATTCGTTGACCTACTGCGAGGAGGCCTGCAATTCGCCTTCCAGGCTCTTGGTGCGTTCTTCCGTGGCGCGGGTGGCTGCGATCAGGCCTTCCACCAGCTTGCGCCCATCGGCGCGATGCGGTCGCCGCCCAATTCGCCCGTGGCGGTCGAAAGCGTGTCCTAGCAGTCGGCGGTTTGCCGCGTCGAGATTTCCAGCTTGCCCAGCACGTCGTTGATCAGGGCGCTCATGTTGCCGCCCAGCGATTCCATCGCCACGGCGGCGCGCGCGCCCGACAGGCAGCGCAGGCGCAGGTCGGCCAGCAATTCGGGGGTGAAGGGTTACTTGACGTTGATGATCGCGCCCATCACCTGGCTGACGGCGGGATTCTCGCCGGAGGCATAGGCATAGAAGAGTTCGAAATTGTCGGGCGTTGCCACGACGCCGGCTCCGCCCATCAGGGCGAGCGCCGTCTTGGCAAAAGCCTATTCCCTATCCTGGTTGAACACCGACACCCCCCATAGGCCCGTGGGCCAGACAGGCAGCATTCTGACCATCCGCTGTGTAAAAATCGTTAAATGGCGCGGGTTTTCAAGTCTGAAATTTCAGCAAAATCCAGGAATTCCCCGCATTTGAGGGTTATTCCGGCTGGGGTTCGGATTTTTTGACCGGCACGGGACGGAACAGGAAGGCGGGCAATTCGCTCTTGTCCACCGCCTCGGGGCGGGCGGCCTGTTCGTTGTGCTGGCGCTGGCTGCCGCGGTCGCCCTTTTCATGGCGCGGCTGGTCGTTGCGCGGCGGGCGGTTTTCTTGCCGGTGCTCCTGGCGCGGTTGCTCCGGACGCTGCTCCTGACGGGGCTGAGGCTTGCTGTGCGGCTGGTTTTCGCTGCGCGGCTGGCGCTGCTCCTGCTCCTGCACCGGCGCCGAAGCGGCGGCGGGTGCCGTGCCGGCCTCGACGGGATCCATGCTGGCAACCTGGTCGTGGAACTTGCCGCCCGGGGGACGGCGATCACGCTGCTTGCCGTCACGGCCGCCGCGGCCACGGTCGCCGCCCTTGCCGCCGCGTCCGCCACGATCCTTGTCGCGATGGTGGCGGGATTCTTCGCGCACCTAGATGTCCATCATCTCGCGGCGATCCAGCTTCTGGCCGGTGATCTTCTCGATGGCGTCGATGTACTTGTCATCGCGGTGCGAGGCCAGCATGTAGGCGTTGCCGCTGCGCCCAGCGCGGCCGGTGCGGCCGATGCGGTGGACATAGTCATCGGCATGGATCGGCACGTCGAAATTGAAGACATGGCTGACGCTGGGCACGTCCAACCCGCGGGCAGCCACGTCGGAGGCCACCAGGATTTTCAGCTCGCCAGCGCGGAACTTGTCCAGGGTCTTGGTGCGCAGGGACTGGTCCAGGTCACCATGGATCGGGGCGGCATCGAAGCCGTGCTTAACCAGGCTCTTGGCCACCACGTCCACATCGCGCTTGCGGTTGCAGAAGACGATGGCGTTGTTCAGCGTGGGCTCGGCCTCGCGGATCAGGCGCCGCAGCGCCTCGCGCTTGGCCCAGTCATTGGCGGGGATGATCACCAGCTGCTGGGTTATGTTGGTGGCGGTGGTGGCGGGGCGCGAGACTTCGATGCGCACCGGATTGTGCAGGAACTGGTCGGTCAGGCGCTGGATCTCAGGCGGCATGGTGGCCGAGTAGAACAGCGTCTGGCGGGTGAAGGGCAGCTTCTTGCAGATTTCCTCGACGTCTGGGATGAAGCCCATGTCCAGCATGCGGTCTGCTTCATCGATCACCAGGATATTGACCTGGGAGAGCAGCAGGCGGCCGCGATTGAAATGGTCCATCAACCGGCCGGGGGTTGCGATCAACACATCGACGCCGCGGTCCAGCTTCTTGATCTGTTCGTCCATCGCCGTGCCACCTATCAGCAGCGCATGGGTAAGCTTGGAATATTTGGAATAGCGATCGAAGCTTTCCGCCACCTGGTCGGCCAGCTCACGGGTCGGCTCCAGCACCAGGGCGCGGGGCATGCGCGCCTTGGCGCGGCCCTTGGACAGCATCTCGATCATCGGCAG
>JAPLPI010000008.1 GCA_026400305.1 Alphaproteobacteria bacterium
CATGAGCGACAGCAGACGCAATTTTCTCTTTAAAACGGTGGGCGCTTCCAGTGCCGCCTGGCTGACGGCCAACTGGCCGGCCCAGGTCGCGGCGGCCGAGAAGGCCCAGGCGATGGGCAGCTTCACCTACTTCACCCGCGAGCAGGCGGCGGATGTGGACGCGATGGCGGCCCAGATCTATCCCACCACCGACACGCCCGGCGCGCGAGAAGCCCAGGTGATCTATTTCATCGACCTGGCGCTGGTCACCTTCGCCCAGGACAAGCAGGAGCTTTACGCCAAGGGCTTTGCCGATCTTTCGGCCAAGACCGGCGGCAAGGCGTTCGCCGCGCTGTCATCGGCCGACCAGATCGCGCTGCTGACGTCCATCGAAAAGACGCCTTTCTTCCAAACCGTCCGCGATCACACGATCATGGGCATGTTCGCGGCACCCCAGCATGGTGGCAATTTCAAGAAGATAGGCTGGACCCAAATCGGTTACGATGACAGCCTAAATTTCCGCGCGCCCTTCGGCGCCTACGACAAGGCTTGAGCCCATGAAAAAATTCAATCCTTCCGAAGAAGTCGATTTCGTCGTCATCGGCACCGGCGCGGCCGGCGGTGTGATGGCCAAGCAACTGGCCCAAGCCGGTTTCTCCGTCGTGGTTATGGAGCAGGGCAGCTGGGGCGCCTCTGGCCATGAGCAGGACTATACCAAGGACGAACTGTCCAACCGCTTCCCCACCGAACAGGACATGCTGCTGAGCGATCCCAAGCTTCAGCGCAACACCTTCCGCCGCAACGCCAATGAAAAGGCAACGCCGGGCAACCACAGTTACGGTTGCGTGGTCGGCGGCGGCACCATCACCTATGGCGCGTCCAGCTGGCGGCACCTGCCGTACGAGTTCGATGAGGCCAGCCGCTTCGGCACCATGAAGGGCACCGGCATTGCTGACTGGCCCCTCAGTTATGCCGAGCTCGAGCCCTATTACACCCAGGCCGAATGGGAAATCGGCATCAGCGGCCCCAACATCAAGACGCCGCTGATCGCGCCCATGTCCAAGCCCTATCCTTGCGCGCCGCTGCCGCTAAAAAGCTCCGGCGCCCTGATGCAGAAGGCTGCCGCCAAGCTGAACCTGACCGTGACGCCGAATGTCGCGGCCATCATCACCTCGCCGTACAATGGCCGCTCGGGCTGCATCAATTGCGGCATGTGCAGCGGCTATGGCTGCCAGGTGAAGGCGCGTTCGTCCTCGGCGGTGGCGCTGCTGCCCATCGCGGTGGTGACCGGGAATTGCGAAATCCGCGTCCAGTCCTATGTGCGTGAGATCAATGTCGATGTCAGCGGTAAGGCCACCGGTGTCACCTATTTCGACAAGGCCAACAACAACCGCGAAGTCTTCCAGAAGGCCAAGTGCGTGGTGCTGTCGGCCAATGGCACCGAAACTCCGCGCCTGCTGCTGCTGTCCAAGTCAAGCCGTTTCCAGAACGGGCTTGCGAACTCCAGCGGCATCGTTGGCAAGTATCTGATGAGCGGCAATGGCGGCGGCGCCTCCGGTCTCTTCGACCTGCCGCTGAACGAATACAAGGGCTGTGTTACTGGGGCTGCGGTGCTGTCCTATGTTCCCAATGACGTGAAGAACCGGGGCTTTTATGGCGGCGGCCGCATGACGGCGCGTGGCCAGACGTCGCCGATGCAGTATGGCCTCGCAGGCCCGCACGGCGCGCCAAGCTGGGGCGCCGGCTACAAGAAGGCGCTGATCGAGCAGGCCAATCGCCGCCTTACGATGGTGAACTTCATTTCGCAGCTGCCGGTGGAAACCAACACCATCGACCTGGACCCGGATGTGAAGGACGCCTGGGGCCTGCCCGCCATGCGCATCACCTCCACCAGCCATGAGAACGACTTCAAGGCGATGCAGTTTTTCATCGACAAGTCGGCCGAAATCCTCAAGGCGGCAGGCGCCACCGAAGTCTGGACCGACCAGGTCAATGACAGCAGGGGCGGAGCGCACGCCCGCGGTACCTGCCGCATGGGCAATGATCCCAAGTCCAGCGTGGTGAATAAGTATCACCGCGCCCATGACGTGCCCAACCTGTTCGTGGTCGACGGCTCCAGCTTCGTCACCGGCGGGCGCAATCATCCCACCATGACCATCTCGGCGTTGGCCTATCGCTGCGCCGACCACCTGGTGAAGGCGGCTAAAACCGGCAACGTCACCATCTGATATCCCGTAATACTTAAGGAAACGGCGCTCCAACGGGCGCCGTTTTCTTTTGACGGCTAGTCGGGCTCGGCCTAACCTTTTGGCATGCTCTCGCAACAGGACATCGCGCGTTATCACGAAACCGGTTACCTGGTCGTGACGGACGTTCTGGATGCAGACTTTCTCGGCCGCGCCCGTGCCGCTTTGGACAAGCTGGTTGCTGACTCCGCCTCGGTCCGCGAACACACCGATGTCTATGACCTGGAACCCGGACACACGTCCGAGGCTCCCAAGGTCCGCCGCATCAAGTTTCCCGACACCCACACGCCGGTCTTCTGGGAATTGGCAAATTACCGGCCTATGCTCGAGATACTGGAACAGTTGCTGGGTCCGTCCGGCGTACGGCTGCAAAGCTCCAAGATCAATTTGAAGTCGCCGCATTACGGCTCGCCGGTGGAATGGCACCAGGACTGGGCCTTCTATCCCCACACCAATGACGACATGCTGGCGGTGGCCGTGATGCTGGACGACGCCTTCCTGGAGAATGGCCCCTTGATGGTGATTCCGGGCTCGCACAAGGGTCCGACCTGGAACCATCATTCGGGCGGCTATTTCTGCGGCGCCATGGACCCGACCCGCAAGGAGGTGGATTTTGAATCCGCCATACCGCTGACCGGCAAGGCCGGATCGATGAGCTTCCATCATGTGCGGACGGTGCATGGCTCGGCGCAGAATGTGTCCGACAGGCCGCGCCGGCTGCTGCTGTATGAATTC
>JAPLPI010000305.1 GCA_026400305.1 Alphaproteobacteria bacterium
AAATACATGGTGGCCAGGATCCACATCTGGCGGCTGCGCAGGATCAGCTTCCACGGGATCGGCTGGCGCTTCTTGGTGGCCGCGCCCAGCGCGCCCACGATCTTGTGGTGCTCACCCGCATTGACGCCGGCATGCTCGCTGGGAACGTCGCGATAGTACCAGAACCAGACTCCAGCCCAGACGATGCCCACCAGCGCGAACACGAAGAAGGGCATGTGCCAGCTATACATGCCGATCATGGTCGCCACCAGCACGGGGGTCATTGCACCGGCCAGACGCGAGCCGGCATGGGTGGTGCCCTGGGCAATGCCGCGTTCGCCGGGCAGCATCCAGCGCGACAGCGCGCGGTTGGAAATCGGGAAGGCGCCGGCCTCGCCCATGCCGATCAGGAACAGGCAGACCATCAGCATCGGCAGCGACGAGGCAATGCCGGTCAGGAATGTAAAGACCGACCACCACACCACCACGCTGGCCAGGGCGATGCGCGGACCGACCCGGTCGCCGAACCACCCGCCAGGAATCTGGAACAGCGCATAGGCGATCTGGTAGCAGCCCAGTACCAGGCCCATGGTCTCGATCGGAAAGCCGTATTCCTTCTGGATCGACGGCAGTGCGTTGGAAAGCAGCACACGGTCCAGGTAGGTGATGAAATAGACCAGAACCACCAGGCCCAGCATGATGTAACGCACGCGCGTCGGACGGGCACTGGCGATGGACATTGCGTTTCCCCCTTAGCAATTCCGCGCGGATGGCCCCTGGCCACCCGCGCCGGAATGCTGATTACCCGTCACAAAAACGGCGTTTGCGTGACCACTCAGTAAGGCATGTGCGGCGGTTCGGTGGACGAGCCGGTGGTGCAGGCGCTGAGCGGCCGGTCGCGGCAGGTCTGCCAGATGGTCGGCACGCTGTTGCCCGCAATGAACACCGCCGAAATCATCTGGGTGTTGCGGATATCGTCCAGCGGACTCTTTTCCAGCACTACCAGGTCCGCCCACTTGCCCTTTTCCAGGGTGCCGATGCTCTTGTCGCCCAGCCAACGCGCATTGTCGGAGGTGGCGGACTTGATGGCGTCCATCGGCGTGCGGCCGGCCAGCACCTGCATCTGCATTTCTTCATGGGCGTTGAAGCCGGGGAAGCGGCCATTGGGACCGCTGTCGGTGCCCATGCCGACATTAACGCCGGCATTGACCATCGCCTGCCAGTTCTCGATCGCCTGGACCAAGGTGCGGTCCATGTCGAAGAACACTTTCTTCTCATACGGCAGGCCGGGGAAACGCGTCGGGCCGAGTACCACGGCCTTTTCGCGGGCCATGCTGCGCAGCGCATCCAGGGTGCCCGGGGTGACGCCGCGGGTGAAGAAAGGATCGTTCAGCCACGGCATCATGGCCAGGCTGTAGGCCATTTCGCGAGACAGGGTGGCCGAGACCATCCACACGCCCTTGGCCTTCATCATGTCCAAGAGTTCCTTGTCCACCGGCTGGTCGCGGATCATGTGGCCGAAACCGTCCACGCCCTGGCGGATCAGTTCCTTGGCGTCTTCCAGGTAGAAGACATGCGCCACGGCACGCAGATGTTTCTTGTGCGCCTCGTCAATGATCGCGGCGGTGACTGCGGGCGGCATCTTGACCGGAATGGTCTTGCGCTCGTCGTCCACCCACAGCTTGATGAAATCGACGCCCTTGGCGGCCTGTTCGTCCACCAGCTTGCGGCCCTCTTCCGGGGTCGCGATGGGCTGGGTGACGCCCACCAATCCGCCATAACCGCCCTTGATCACGGCGCCTTGGCCGGCGCTGAACACCCGCGAAATGCTAGGACGACTCTTGCGCTGCTGGTTGCGCAGGTCGAGCACGAAATCCTTGTCGGTGCCCAGCACCTGCACCGAGGTGACGCCATACGCCGCATACTGCTTAAGGTCGGCGTTCACATTCTCGGGCGTGAAATACTTTTCGTCCTGGGTGACGTCATGCATCAGGCCGATATGGACATGGCTGTCGATGATGCCGGGCATCACCACCTTGCCGGCCAGGTCCTGGACCATGGCGCCCTTGGACGTCTTCAGGCCCGACATCGGACCCACCCAGGCGATCTTGCCGTCGGTCATCACGATTGCCGAACCCGGCTGAGCCGCGGCGCTGACGCCGTCGATCAGGGTCAGGTTCGTCAGCACGGTCGTCTCGGCCAACGCCGGCACGGCAAACCCCGCCGCCAACAATGCCGCCATGCCCCACTTCAAACCCTGCATATCCCACTCCATGAATTTCTTGGCTGTTCCAAAGGGTTCTAAGGCAGGCACCGGAAAAAAACATCAAAGAGTTACGCTGCACTGCGACATGAACCGCCAGGCGAAAAAAATGCCGCCCTCAGCAAAGAAGGCGGCATCGATGTTGCGGATTGATCCCGCTTTATGTTGTTCCGTCCTGTCAGGCGCGTAACGCAGACACGTTCGGTTTGCACCGATAACGTATTGATTCCTGTCCTGTTTCCTCGACCCCGGCCGGCGGTCTTTGCCGCCTTGCGCACCGCGGCTCCCTTTGGCGGGGCCGCTTGCAAAAACAGTATGTCAGGACACGGACAAAGACAAATCCGCGCAGCGCGATTTTGCGCGAGACGGGTAAAGGCGCTTAAATTGCCGCAACAGCAAAGGGGATACGTCGATGGGGGAATTTTCACGCCGCACCATGTTGGCAGGTACTGCCGCGGGGCTGGCGATGCCGGGCGCCGTCTTCGCCGCCGATCC
This sequence comes from Alphaproteobacteria bacterium, assembly GCA_026400305.1. Taxonomy (GTDB): domain Bacteria; phylum Pseudomonadota; class Alphaproteobacteria; order Micropepsales; family Micropepsaceae; genus Rhizomicrobium. The sequence continues at coordinate 2,738 of JAPLPI010000305.1, forward strand.
GGTGATACCCACCGCCACCATCGCGGCGCGCCAGAGCGCGCCGGTGATCCCCAAAAAGGTCAAAAAGCTTTACAATTTGCGGCCCCAGGTCGATCAGCCCAACGACATGCAGTTCACTGCCAATGGCGATCTGTGGATTCTGGACCAGAAGGACCCCAACAAGGTCTTCACCATCAATGCCAAGACGGGGGCGGTGCTGGCCAGCGTCCAGACCGAATCCATTCACGGCAGCGGTATTACTTATGGCGACGGCGCCTGGTTCATCACCTCCACCAAGGTGCTGAGCGGCAAGCCCTCCACCCTCAAGGTCGATCCCAAGACCGGCAAGACGCTGAAGAAGTGGGAGACACCAGGCTGGGGTATTTACGGCACCTATCTCACCCGCGTCGCCAAGCCCGGCGACCTGCCGCCGGAATCGGGCGGCCATGGCGTGAAATGGGCCGGCAACGGCCAGTACTGGCTGGCGACCCCGGCCGGCGGCAAGTTGTACCTGATCAACGCCGAAGCCGGCACGGTGGCGCGCAGCATCCAGGCGCCGACGGTGCGCACCCACGGAATTGCTTTGGAAGGCGATCACATCTGGTGCGTGGGCGCCGACGAAGCGGAGATCTACAAGCTGCAGATGAGCGACGGCTCCATCGTCGCCAAGATCGTGCTGGACAAGGCCAATGATCCGTCCGTGCACGGGCTGGACATCAAGGATGGCGTGCTGTGGTATTGCGATGCCAACAAGGGTTGGATCTGCAGCCTGACTTGATCGTAAATAGCCAAAAAATTACCGGGGAGATGCCGATGGACCGCCGCACTTTGATGACGGGCATGCTGGGCACTGCTGCCGCCGCGCTATGGACGGCGCCCGATGCCTTCGCGCTTGGACTTCCCAAGGACAAGATCAAGCGCATCCGCTATTACAAGACGCCCACCGATGCGGCGGGCCGTCCCAACATCCATCAGCCGACCTTTAATCAGTCCACCAACATTGTCACCGTCGAGACCGAAAGCGGCCTGATCGGCATCGGCGAAGGCGGCGAGCCTTCGACCATGGAACAGGTCGCGGGCCTGTTGATCGGCGAAGACCCGTTCCGCATCGAGCATCTGTGGCAGGTGATGGAACGTGGCTATTTTTATCCCGCCGGCCGCGAAAAGACCCATTCGCTGGGCGCGCTGGACGTGGCGCTCTGGGATCTGAAGGGTAAGGCGCTGGGCGTGCCGGTGTGGCAGCTGTTGGGCGGCAAAAGCCGCGACTATGTCGAATGCTATGCCACCTCTTATCCCACGCCCAAGGGCGGCACGCTGGAAGATGCGGCGCGCGCCTGTATCGCCGAAGGTTTCCGCGCCTATCGCACCGGCGTGCGCGAAAACAAGGAATTCGACCGCTTCCGCGCCGTGGAGCAGACCATCGAGGACTGCCAGCTCATCCGCAAAGGCGTCGGCAAGGACGGCGCCTGGGCGATCGACTTCCACGGCACCATGGACCCGCAGGACGCCGTGACCCTGGCGACCGCGCTTGAACCCCTGCGGCCCTTCTTCTGCGAAGACCTGATCCGCGGCGAGAATATCGAGATCTATAAGACCTTGCGCCCGCGCCTGCGGGTGCCGATCGCGGTGGGTGAAATCTATGGTGTGAAGTGGGAAATGAGCCCGCTGATCGAACAGAACCTGATCGATTTCGCCCGCTGCACCGTGCCGAACGTCGGCGGCATCACCGAATACATGAAGATCGCCGCCCTCTGCGAGACGCATTATTGCGGCATGATTCCGCACTTCACCGGCCCGATCGGCGAAACCGCCCTGGTACATTGCCTGACGGCGACGAGCGTGATCGCCCTGATGGAAATGACCAGCGCGGGCCGCCAGCCCTGGCCCTACCTGCCGCAGGCCTATGACTTCCATAACGGCAAGCTGTGGCCCAATGAGCGTCCAGGCCTGGGCGTGACCTTGGACACCAGCAAGCTGCAGCAGGTCGGCGATTGGACGGAGCATTACGCGCCGATCCAGATCAACAAGCGCCCGGACGGCTCCTACACGAATTGGTAGCCTCACCCTTCGACAAGCTTAGGGTGAGGAAGTCCTCATGTTGGACATGCCGAAGCATGAGGGCATGCTCAGTTGGCAGCCTTGAACGCGGCGACCATCTGGCGCGCGCGCGTGGCGATTTCTTCGTCGCTGAAGTCCGGCCTGAACAGTTCCGAGCCCAGCCCAAAACCGGTGGCGCCTGCCCAGCGCCATTCCTTCATGTTGCCCGCGCCGACCCCGCCCACGGCATAGACCGGCTGGCCCTTGGGAAATACCGCCAGCATGGCCTTCAAGTGATCGGTGCCGGCGGTGGAGGCTGGAAACAGCTTGAGATATTTGGCGCCGGCCGCCAGCGCGGCAAAGCCTTCGCTGGGCGTGTAGAAGCCGGGCATCACCGTCATGCCTTTTTCAACGCCGCGCGCGATCACGGCCGGGTTGGTGTTGGGCGTCACCAGAAGCTTGCCGCCCGCGGCGGCCACTTTGTCGACATCGGCAACCATCAGCACGGTGCCTGCGCCGGTCAGGCAACGGTCACCAAATTCCTTCGCCAGGCTTTCGATGCTAGTGAAGGCGTCCGGAGAATTCAGCGGCACTTCGATAGCACGGATGCCGGCACCGAAGATCGCCTCGGCCACGCCCAGAATCCGCGATGGCGTCACGCCGCGCAGGATGGCCACGATGGGCAGTTCAGTCAGCAAGGCATCAGGGTTCATGAGAAGATTTCCGCATGGGCATGGACAAGGCCCGCCAGGGCCGCTTCATCTCCGTCTATCACGGCGCTGGTCAGATCATAGGCCTGCAACACTTTGGCATAAAGCACCGCCAGGCCTGGGGTGCAGATCAGCTGGACTGGGCTTTTCAGGTCCAGCAAGGTCCGAACCGAGCCAATATCCTTGCCCAGCACCAGTCCCGATAAATAGGAGGCGGCATCCGCCTTGGGCATTTGCCCGGTCACCACGCGGCTTCGGGTGCTGAACAGAAGATGCAGCAGATCGGCCGCTTCATTGGCGCGGGCAAAATCCAGCCCCTGGGCAAAGGCGGTGCTGTTCGCATCCACCTCACCGCTGTCGCGCGCCAACACGCTGTGGCGGCGCACCAGTTCGAACAATTCGCCCGACAGCGCCGTCTGGAACTGGACTACCGCACCGTCCTCCACCACGACCCATTTCACATGGGTGCCGGGCATGCAGAGAATATGGCGGCCCTTTGATAGCTGAGGCCGCAGGCGCAGGGCACCCAGAATCTGTGTTTCCTCGCCGCGCATGACGTCCGGCGCGCCGGTCTTTCCGGTGCAGGACAGGCCCGGCAGGATGGCGATGGCGCGTCCCCCCGATTCAAAACGCAGCGCCGCACCGGCGATGGCGTCCGGTTTGGCCGGACATTTCAGGTACGGCACTTCCTTCCAGCCGATGGTCGATCCAACCATGCCGCCCAAGACCGCCGGCAACACGCCATTCGCCTTGTCCCATGCCGCCACCGCGGCAGCGAACCGCCCGCCGCAGTCGGGGACTGAAGCGCCTTCGCCTTCGCCCCGCGCCAGCACATGCCCGCGTTCATCGCACAGGAAAAGCCGCAAGCGGCTTGTGCCCCAGTCGCCCGCGATGAAAGCCGCCTTGCTCATAGCGCCTTCTATAAGGGAACTGGCGATGGTTCCGCCAGTGTCTGGGAGCCCACGCTGGAACCGGGCTTTGCTTCGCCGGTTATGAATTCGTCACGTCCCGAGGAAGAAGACCAAAAAGAAGAAGGGCTAGGCGGTCATCTCCGCTGCCAGGGCGCATAGCCGTTCCAGGTTGAAGGGCTCGGGCGCGCATCTCCGCGACGGTAAAAGCGTCCCGGCCAATTCTCCGCGCGGACGGCGCTTACTTGGGCGGCACCAGCCCGCGATGCTCCAGCATGGGACCGATATCGGGGTCCTTGCCATAAAAGGCCTTGAACATAGGACCGTAATCCAGGGTATGGCCGCGCGACAGGATCAGGTCGCGGAAGCGCTGGCCATTGGCCCGGGTCAGCCCGCCATGGGCGGCGAACCAGGAATAGGCATCGTCATCCAGCATCACTGTCCATTGATAGGCGTAATAGCCGGACGCATAGCCATTGGCCCAGATGTGCAGAAAATAGCTGGAGCGATAGCGCGTCGGCACATTGGGGAAATCGGTACCGGTATTCTTCAGCGCCTGTATCTCGAACGCGTCCACATCCTGCTTGGGCGTGCCGGGCGGCAAGGTGTGCCACTGCATGTCCAGCTGCGAGGCAGCCAGAAGCTCACCCAGCGCATAACCCTGGCCCCAATTCTCCGAAGCCTTGATCTTGTCCACCAGGCTTTGCGGGATGGTCGCGCCGGTCTTGTAGTTCACCGCGTAATGCTTGAGCACTTCGGGATACAGCGCCCAATGCTCGTTGAACTGGGACGGGAATTCGACAAAGTCGCGCGCCACATTGGTGCCCGACACCAGCGGATAAGTCTGGTCGGCAAACAGGCCATGCAGTGCGTGGCCGAATTCGTGGAACATGGTGCTGACATCGTCGAAGCTGATCAGCGCCGGCGAGCCCGGCGCGGGCTTGGTGAAGTTGGCGACATTGTAGATCACGGGGCGGGTAGCCCGCAGTTTTGACTGACTGACAAAATTGCTCATCCAGGCGCCGCCGGATTTGTCGTCGCGCTTGAAGTAATCGAAATACATCAGGCCCAGTTTTGAGCCGTCCTGGTCGAACACTTCATACACCATCACATCGGGATGATAGACCGGGATATCGGTGCGCTTCTTGAAGGTGATGCCGTACAGCTTGGTCGCTGCATAGAAGACGCCATCCTCCAGCACCTTGTGCAATTCGAAATAGGGCTTCAGCGCCTCTTCATCCAGATCGTAGCGCGCCTTGCGCACCTTTTCGGCATAGCGCTGCCAGTCCCAGGGCTTGAGATCGAAATGCTTTCCGTCCCTGTCGATGGCGGCCTGGATCAATTTGGCTTCTTCCGCAGCCTTGGCGCGGGTGGCTGGCGTCAGCTGGCGGATGAACTTGTCCACCGCCGCCGGCGTCTGGGCCATCTGGTCGTACAGCACATAGGACGCATAGTTGGGATAGCCCAGCAGCTTGGACTTCTCGGCACGGATCATGGCGAGTTGGGCGATGATGGCGCTGGTGTCGTTCTTGTCGCCCTTCTCGGTACGGGTCCAGCTGAGATGGAACAGCTTCTCGCGCGTGGCGCGATCCGACAGCGACGTCAGTAACGGCTGCTGGGTGGTGTTCTGCAGCGGCAGGACATATTTGCCATCAAGCTTGCGCCCCTTGGCCGCCTGCGCCGCATTGGCGATTTCCGCATCCGACAAACCGGCCAACTGCGCCTTGTCGCTCACCACCAGCGCACCAGCCTTGGCGCCCGCCACCAGCCTCTGCTGGAAATCGGTTTCCAGGCTGGCGTCCTGCTTGTTGATCTGCTGCAGCCGGGTTTTGTCCTTGTCCGACAGGTTGGCGCCAGCATGGACGAACTGGCGGTAATAAAGCGTCAGCACCTGCAGCGCTTCGGGGTTCAGCTTCAGCGCGGCGCGGCGGTCGTACAGCGTCTTTACCCGCGCGAACAATTTATGGTTGAGATAGATCGCATCATTGTGCGTCGCCAGCTTGGGCGCCTCGATGGTCTGCACTTTATCAAGCGAGGGATTGGTGTTGGCCTGCACCACGCCGAAGAACGCATTGTTGACCCGCTCCAGCATCTTGCCCGACTGCTCCATCGGCACTATGGTGTTGTCGAATGTGGGCGCGTACTCGTTGCCCGCGATAGCCGCGATCTCGGCCAGCTGCTGCTTCATGCCCGCCTCGAAGGCCGGCTGGTAGTCACTGTCCTTTATGAGGTCGAAGCGCGGCGCCTGATAAGGCAAGGTGCTGGGGGCATCGAACGGGCCCGCCAGCGCGGGCACGGCTGCGCCCAGCAACAGAGTGACATATATAATGTTGCGCATAACCGTCCCCGCCAAATAACGGGACGATATTACCCGGCTGGCGGGTGCGCGCTAGATCAAGCTGCCAACGCTGCGGATGGCGGCGGTCGCGACACGGACCTCTTCGCGCACACCCTGGCGCTTGTGTTTGCCCAGGATCAGCACGGCCTTGACGCTGCCCGCATATTCGCCCGGCTGGGCGGCGCGCACGGCCGTGACCTTGGCCACATCGATCTTCACCGCCGCGCCGTCGGGACGGGACAGCTTCACCACGTCGGCCGCGCTGGCGATCTTCAGGCTGCGGTTGATGCCGCCGACATAGGCGCGGGTTTCGGCCGGCAGACGGCAACCTGCGCCACCCGGCCCGGGCCGGCGTTGTAGGCGGCGAACATCTTGGGAAAGCCGTAACGCCGGTGCAGCCAGCGCAGATAGGCGGTGCCGGCCATGATGTTGTCGCGCGCGTCGAACGGATTGGCGCCAAGCCGGTGCTGCGTCGCCATCTCGTCATAGGTGGCGGGCAACACCTGCATCAGGCCGATGGCGCCAGCGCGGGATACAATGGGCCTGTCCTGGCCCAGCATGGTTCGGCCGCCGCTTTCATACGCCATCACGGCGCGGATCCAGGTCTTGGACACATGAAAGCGCTGCGAGGCTTCGATGATGGTAGCGTCCCAGCGGTTCAAAAGCTGTGCCGAGGTCATGCCGGTTTCTTCGTCGTAAGCGGATGGCTGCACATCGGCGGCATCGATCAGGCGCAGCATCGGGCGATGCACCTTCACGCCCTTGAAATGCGTTGCGGGATTTTGCGTCATCAGCGCAGCGGCTGCGACAAGCGTGCCGAATACCAGGGTACGGACAAAGCCGCGCGGAGACGGCTTCAGAACAGCAACAGTTTTGGAATCGGACACAGTGGCTCCCAACGAGGTCAGAGTGAAGGACGGTTCAAGAAACTTCTGGAACTTGCGGCCGCGTCAAACTTTTTCAGTTGGTGCGCAGAACCAATTCATTCCGCGCGTGTGTGCACCCCAGAAACGCGGACATAACTTCATGTCTATGCGAATTCAAGCTGCAACTTTCGGAACAAAAGTTCCGGAAAGTTTCATTGCACCTGTGCAATGCACAGATGCGCGCTCAACGCTTTGATATCGCCGTTTTTTCGCGCGAGCACGCTGATAAAATCAGCCTGTTGCGCCGGTGCAAGCCAAATGCCCGCAACGCCGATATCCAGCAGCAGCAGTCTGGGCCCATCGGTGCGCACGCGAAAATCCACTTCCATCGGCGCCGCGCCGTTGCCCGTCAGGTTGGAAGTGACGATGTAGTCGCCGGGCGCGCGTTCGCGCGACGATGTCACGTGCAGGCTCTGTCCGGCATAGCGCGCGAAATAGGATTGATAGACCGACTGCACATGATCCTGATAGGCGACGACATAGGCATCGAGATCGGCTTGCGATGCGCCATCGGCATAACGGCCCAGCATGAACAGCGCCACGCGGCGCACATCGGTAAGACCCAGCAAGAAGACCGCGAAACGCTCGCGGCGCGGGCCTGCACTGGCCGCCGGATCATTGAGGATGTCAAAGCCCGCCTGGATATTGCCGCTGACAAAGACTTCCGCCGGGTTGGCCGCCCATGCAGACGGGGTCAGGCTGACCACTAGCGCGCCTGCGCTGAGCAGGAGATTTCTGCGTTTCATTAACAGTGATCCTTCGCCGGCCCGCGCTTGAAGCTTTTGGAGGCACCCCTTGAAAGCATTGCAAAAAAGGCCACGTTGTAACCATGACCGCGCTGTCCGTCCTGGATCTTTCGCCCATCAAGCAGGGTTTCGATGCCGCGACGGCATTGCACGAAAGCCTGGAGCTGGCGCGCCATGTCGAGGCGCTGGGCTATCGTCGCTACTGGCTGGCCGAGCATCACAACATGCCCGGCATCGCATCCGCCGCCACAGCAGTGGCGATCGGTCATGTCGCTGCCGGCACCAAAACCATCCGCGTCGGCGCTGGCGGCATCATGCTGCCCAACCATGCGCCGTTGGTGATCGCCGAACAGTTCGGCACGCTGGCGTCGCTATTTCCGGGCCGCATCGATCTGGGCCTGGGCCGCGCGCCCGGCACCGATCCGCGCACCGCGATTGCGTTGCGCCGGACCATGCAAGGCGGCGTCAACACATTCCCCCAGGATGTTCAGGAATTGCTGGCCTACTTCGCACCCAGCCAGCCGGGGCAGCTGGTGCGCGCCATTCCCGGTGAAGGCACCAATGTGCCGATCTGGATTTTGGGCTCCAGCCATTATGGCGCCCAGCTCGCCGCCGCGCTGGGATTGCCTTATGCCTTCGCCTCGCATTTCGCGCCGGCCGATCTGGAATACGCGCTGCAGATTTATCGCCAGCAATTCCGGCCCTCGCCGCATCTGGACAAGCCATATGTCATGCTGGGGCTAAACGTCTTCGCCGCCGATACCAACGACGAAGCGCAGCTGCTATTCACGTCGCTGGAACAGGCCTTCATCAACCTGCGCACCGGCCATCCCGCGCCCCTGCCGCCGCCGCTGCCAGGTTATCGCGATCGTCTGGATCCGCGCCTGACCGACATGCTGGACAGCGCGCTGCGCTGCACCATCGTGGGCGATCCGACTGCGATTGCCGAAGGTTTGGGCAGCTTCATCTCCCGCCACCAGACGGACGAGCTGATGATCACGGCCCAGATCTTCGATGCGGCAGCGCGGCGCAAGTCCTACGAGATATTGGCCCAGGTCCACGCACCCAGTGGCTGACTGCGGCGCCTGTGCCGCTGGCCCGGCGCCAGCGCCACTGCTAGGGTAACCTACAGAAAACGACTTCATCAGAAGGGTTTTGGGAGGATCACATGCATTTCATCAAATGGGCCGCCGTTGCGGCGCTGGCACTCACAATCGGATCGGACGCGCTGGCCCAGACCCAGGCGCAGGCCACCGCGCCGGCCCCCACTTCCAAGAACACCATCGCCTGGGCTGCCAAGCCCGCCAAGCTGCCGCCGTTCACCGGACCCAACAAGCTGGTCTATCACCAGGCCGACGTGCTGGCCGCGCACAGGGGCAAGCAGAGCTGGCAACAGGACGTGTTCCTCAGCCGCGATTATGCCGGCGCCTGGATCTCGATGGCACCCGGTGAAAAGACCAAGACCCAGTTCTATGCCGATGACCGCGTCTTCTGGGTGGTGCAGTCCGGTCAGATGAAAGTGACCATCGAAGGCCAGGAGCCGTTCATCGCCTCCAAGCACTTTTTGATCCAGGTGCCCAAGCGCCTGCAATACAGCATGGAAGTAGTGGGCAATGAGCCGGCGCTGCGTTTCGAGATGCGCCCTGCCGGCGAATCCCCTGACTATCCGCTGAGCGAAACGCCCACGCCGGTGAAAGGCGTTGAGTATATCAAGGCGGTCTATAGCGGCCACGGCAACTATGACGGCAAGGTCAACGTCCCCTATATCGATTTCGAAAAACAGATCGTGCAGGGCGGCGAGAAGCGCGGCGTGTGGCTGCGCGACGACAACAACTATGTCACCATCCTGCGCTCGGCCAAGGGTGTGCCGACCCCGGCCGACAATGTGTGGGGTCACTTCCACGCCAACTTCCCGGAAATCTGGCTGATCATCGAAGGCACCCAGCAATTCCTGGTGGAAGGCGAAAAGCTGATCACCGTCACCGATGGCGACCTGGTCGCAGCCCCCACCGGCCGCTGGCACCGCGCCATGCCCTATGGCGACGGCCCCTCCACGCGCCTGGCTTACATTCCGCGCCCCGACAATCTGCACTGGTATCAGCCCGAGCAGGCGACTGGCGGCGGCAATTGAAGCCCCGACCATGTTGACAGGAGTTCACCGTCCGGCCACCGGCTGCCACCGTTTCGCCTTCGGCCTGCCGGACGACGAATAAGGGGACAAACACCCCCATTGTGACGGCGGCGGCGCGCCAGCGTCGCCCCTAATCATTTGTATTTACTGGTATATTTATCCAAACCGGGACCGCCTTGACGCCCGCATGACGACATAGCAATCAAACGGCCAGCCCGGGGGTCCACAGTGCTGCACTTTTTCCAGGCCTTGATGCCGCGCGAGGAAAAATTCTTCGCACTCTTCAATGCCCATGCCCGCACCCTGGTCGAAGGAGCCATCGCGTTGCGCGACCTTCTGGAAGGTGGCCCCGGCGTCGCCGACGCCTGCCGCCGCATCGTCACCCATGAAAACCAGGCCGACGCCATCGCCCGCGATGTGCTGATTGGCGTGCGCCGCACCTTCATCACCCCCTTTGACCGTGGCGACATCAAGGACCTGATTGGTCAGCTGGACGATGCCATCGACCAGATGCAGAAGACCGCCAAGGCGATCACCCTGTTCGAAGTCAGCAGCTTCGAGCTGCAGATGCGCCAGATGGCCGACATCATCCTGCGCTGTGCCGAGCTGACAGTAGAAGCGGTGAGCCTGCTTGGTTCCATGCGCGACAGCCAGGCGCGCATCAATGCCATCGCCGAAGAGATTACCCGGCTGGAAGAACAGGCCGACGAGCTGAACGACCAGGGCATCAAGGCGCTGTATCTCAAGTACAAGGGCGGCGACGCCATGTCCTTCATCGTCGGCAACGAGATCTATGACCACCTGGAAAAGGTGGTGGACCGCTTCGAAGACGTCGCCAACCGCATCAGCGGCATCGTCATCGAGCAAGTCTGATGGTTTTGATCGCGATCCTGATCGCCATCGCCCTGATCTTCGACTTTCTGAATGGGCTGCATGACGCGGCCAATTCAATCGCCACCATCGTGTCCACCCGGGTTCTGTCGCCGCGCTATGCCGTGGCCTGGGCGGCTTTCTTCAACTTCATTGCCTTTGCGGTGTTCGGCTTGCATGTCGCCGCCACTATCGGCACCGGCATCGTTTCGCCTCACATCATCGATGACGCCGTGATCTTCGGGGCGCTGATGGGCGCCATTGTGTGGAACGTGGTGACCTGGCAGGCGGGCATCCCCTCGTCATCCTCCCACGCGCTGATCGGCGGGCTGGTGGGGGCGGGCCTTTGCAAGGGCGGCTGGAACGCCGTGGTCTGGTCGGGCCTTGGCAAGACCGCCGCCGCCATCGTGCTGTCGCCGGCCACCGGCTTTGTCGTCGCCCTGCTGCTGATCCTGATCGTGTCCTGGAGCTTCATCAAGGCGCACCCGATCTGGGTGGACAAGGTCTTTCGCCATGTGCAGTTCATTTCCGCCAGCGCCTACAGCCTGGGCCATGGCGGCAATGACGCGCAGAAAACCATGGGCATCATCGCCGCGCTGCTGTTCGCGCACGGCATGGCAGGCGGCAAATTCCATGTCCCCTTCTGGGTGGTGCTGGCCTGCCAGGCGGCGATGGCACTGGGCACATTGTTCGGCGGCTGGCGCATTGTGCGCACCATGGGTTCGCGCATCACCCACCTGACGCCGATGCAGGGCGTCTGCGCCGAGACCGCGGGCGCCGTCACCCTGTTTGGCGCCACCTGGCTGGGCGTACCGGTTTCCACCACCCATACCATTACCGGCTCCATCGTCGGCGTTGGCGCGGCCCGCCGCGTGTCGGCGGTTCGCTGGAACGTGACCAAGGACATCGTCGTGGCCTGGATTGTGACCATGCCGGCCGCCGGCCTGATCGGCGCGGTGTTCTATCTGCTGGCCGCCACGTTTCATCTGGGCTGACCCCAATCGTTAACGCATCCGATTTGGGCCGTAGACGGATGAACCCTACAATGGAGTCAACGAATCACGCGTGGACGGTTGAAGAGCGAGGCTCTCTTTCGCGAACACGGCAAGCAGGTGGCGGCCCTGTGCTGGCGCGCGCGGCCCGTCCTGGAAGTCCTGCTGATCACGTCCCTCAATTCCAAGCGCTGGATCCTGCCCAAGGGCTGGCCCGAGCCCAACCTGACCGCGGCCCAAAGCGCCGCCCGCGAAGCCTTTGAGGAAGCCGGCGTTACCGGCAAGATCAGCGACAAGCCGATCGGCACCTACCACTATCTGAAGGAAAAGAAGGACGGCAGCGGCCTGCCCTGCAGCGTGGACGTCTTCGCGCTGGCCGTCACCAAACAGTTGCATGACTGGCCCGAGAAAGGCGCCCGCACCCTAGCCTGGGTGCCGCTGGACCAGGCGATCGCCCAGATCGGCGAACTGGGCCTGCGCCCCGTGCTGAAGGATTTCCGCAAGAGCTATGCGCCACTAAGGCATGTTGCGGCAGCCCGGCAGCGCGCCTAATCGTTCACCAGATCCAGGGGATAGAAGGGCCGCGTCACCTTGGTGAAGGGGATGCGCCGCATGTTCACGCATGTCGGCCCCGGAGTATCGGCCAGGAAGATACGCGCCGCGATGGGCGTATAGGAACAGCGAAAATGCGCCGGCGAGCGCACGAAGACCAGCGCCG
>JAPLPI010000422.1 GCA_026400305.1 Alphaproteobacteria bacterium
GGAAAGAGAAACGAGCTTGTTCATGATGTCACCCCAGAGGTAAATATAGGCAGGGGCGATGCGATTAAAACAGAGGGTTCCGCGCCGTTTGCGGGATATAATTCAAGGTACAGGCCAGCGCCGCACGCATCCGTAACGGCAATAAGTAAATATAATTAAGGGGATATGGGATGAAAACACTGTATTTGATCGGTCTTTGCGCGAGCCTGCTGATGGGCACCGCACAAGCGGCGGAAATCCAGGTCCTGTCCCCGCCGGTAGTCGCCAATGCCGGGCTGAAGACCATCGCCGATGCCTTCACCAGGGAAACCGGTGTCACAGTCACGGTGCGTTCGCTGGAGTTGCTGAAAATTCCGCAGGATGCGACGGAAAAGCCGACCGACATCGTGTTCGTGACGCCCGACCTGATGGATGGACTTGCCAAATTTGGCGCGATTGGCGCTCGCGGGCCGCTGGGCCGGGTCAATATCGGTCTGGCGGTAAAGGCCGGCGCGCCGCATCCCGACATCACGACGGTGCCCAAGCTGGTAACTGCCCTGAATAACTATAACGGCGTGGTCTATTCCAATCCCGATCCGGCGCGCGGCAGTCTGGGGGCGCTGATGATCGACCGACTGCTCAAGCGTCCCGAGTTCGCTGGCGTGCATGGCGTGATCAGTAGCAAGGGCAATGGCGCGGCCGGGCTGATGAACGGCGAAGCCGACAGCGCGCTGCAGTTCGAAAGCGAGGTCCTGACGCACAAGGAAATCGAGCTGGTGAGCGCACTGCCCGAAGAACTGGGCGCCTTCGTCAACATCGATGTCGCGGTCGCCGCCAAGGCGCCGCAAGCCGCAGAAGCCCAGGCGTTCCTGCGCTATGTCACCAGCGCCAAGGTGGCACCGCTGTGGCAGGCAGGCGGACTTGCTCCTCAGAAGGCACCGAAGCCTTAATTCGGCAGCGCAAAGACGAAGATCGCGTGCCCGTTGTTGGGATGATGAACGTTCGGCATCAGGGTGGTGGGCTTGCCCACCGGGCTGCCGCCGCCCAGGCCGGTTTCCACCGCGATATACTGCTTGCCGTCGACGGAGTAGCTCACAACATGGCCTTGTACGCTGGTGGGCAGACGCGTCTGCCACAAGGTCTTGCCCGTGGTGGTTTCGAAGGCGCGGAAGCGGCGGTCGAAGTCTCCGACGAAACCGACGCCACCGCCGGTTGTCAGCACGCCGGTCAGGAACGGCGCCTTCTGCTGGAAGCTCCATAGCGCCTTCATGGTCCCGGTATTGTAGGCTACCAGCTTGCCTAGGTTGCCGTCGGTGCCCGGCATCTCGAACAGTTTCTGGGACGCGGCGTTGCCGCCCACGCCGATCTTCTTTTCCATCGCCTCGGCGCGGAACATCACGCAGCTCTGGTGCAGCGGAATCAGCATCAAATCACTGCCCGGATCATAGCTGGTGGCGGGCCAGTCATGACCTCCGGCAGGCCCAGGACAAGAAGACAGCCAGTCCCCCACCTTGGCGTTCAGCACGTCCTTGCGGTAGGTCGGGATGCCCGTCTTCGGATCGATCCTGTCATAGACATTCTGGAACAGTGTCTGGGCGCTGTCCTCGTACTTGCCGGTCTCGCGGTTCAGCTTCCACAACACGCCCACCTTGCCGATGGTCAGAACATCCTTACTGGTCCCGTGATCGATCAGAACGCGTTCGAACACTTCATCTAGGTCGAAATTCTCGCCTGGCGCGTGGGTGTAATACCATTTCAGCTTGCCGGTGTCGGGGTCCAGCGCCAGGGTAGCATTGGCATAGAGCGTGGCGCCGTGACCGCTGCCCCGACTGACTTGCGCCCAGGGCTTGGATTGCGCCGTGCCCCAGTAGGTAGTGTTAAGATCGGGATCGTACGTGCCGGCAATCCAGGTCTCCGCGCCCTGGCGGAATTCGTCGGGCAGGTTGTTCCAGGTGTCGCCGCCAGGCTCGCCTTTCAGCGCGACGGTCTTGAAGCGCCAGGCCACCT
>JAPLPI010000290.1 GCA_026400305.1 Alphaproteobacteria bacterium
GCAAGGCGCCGTCCCGGGCCAGTGCCGCCGCCGATACCAGAAGATGGGTCTGTCCCGACAGCCGCGCCAGCAGGGTCCGTGCTGCATCCAGCGTGGCGCATTTGCTGAGATATTCGTCGTCGAAGGCGATGACGCTGTCACCGCCCAGCACGGTCTCTCCCGGATGACGGCGCGAGACCGCCAGCGCCTTTTGCTGCGCCAGTTCCGACGCCACGGCCGGCGCATCGACGTCCCGCGCCTTGAGATCGGCGATCAGGCGGTCTTCGTCCAGGTCGGCAGGATCGACGGTAAAGACGACTCCCGCCGCCGTCAGCAGCGCTTTGCGGCTTGCGCTTCCGGAAGCCAGAACCAAGCTCACGTGATGATGTCCTTGCGTTCGGCCAGAAGATTCATCACCGCCGCCGCTGTCTCTTCAATCGAGCGACGCGACACATCGATCATAGGCCAATCCTGGTTCTCGAACAGCTGACGGGTCGCGGCGATCTCGGCGCGCACCGAAGCCAGTTCGACATAATTGCTGTCGCGGGTCTCGCCCATGCTGGTCAGCCGGTTGCGCCGCACCTGCACCAGCCGGTCGGGCGACACCCACAGACCCACGATCAAGGGCTTTCTGGCCGCCAGCAATTGCGCCGGCGCCGGCAGGCGCGGCACCAGGGGCACATTGGCGGCACGAATTCCGCGGATGGCCAAATAGACGCAGGTCGGCGTCTTGGAGGTGCGGCTGGCACCCGTCAGGATCACTTCCGCATCGTCAATGGAATCCAGGGATTGGCCGTCATCATGGGCGATGGTGAAATTCAGCGCTTCGATGCGGTCCAGATAGCGGGTGTCAACTTCGTGTTGACGGCCGACCTTGTGGGTTTCGGACGCACCTAGGAACCCACGCAGCGCGGTCACCGGACCTTCCAGCACGTCGATGCAAAGCACTTCGATGTACTTGCAGCGCGAGATCAACCGTTCGCGCAGCCCCACATTGGCCAAGGTGAAGAAGACGATGCCCGGCATGATGGCAACCCGATCCAAGGCTCGGGTCAGCTGGGTCTCGGACCGTACCAGAACATAGGGGTGGACCATCACATCCACATTTTCGAACTGAGCTAAAGCGGCGGTGGCCATAGCATGCAGGGTTTCGCCAGTGGAATCCGACACAAGATGTACGTGAAACTTCTGATCCACAGGACTATCCAAGATTTCGGCCGGCCTGTGTGCAGCCTGGGGTTAAAAAGCCAAAGCAGGCACAAGTCTGGCGGCGGCGGCGGGGACGACGGTACAAAAGGTATGGTTTGGGGATGCTTAGCTTAACCACCAACATACCATGACCCTGTCCGCCTGCCGCAAAAATTTGCGCAAGTCCTTGAGTCCATGTGCGCCTTCGCTTAAGCCAAAAACCTCACACAGCTTGACCCACAACTCACAGCCCTAACATCTACTTCATCATCTTAAATACCTAGGAGTCTTGTTTTGAAGTATGGTCGAAAAGTCGTGGCTGTGTTGGAAGGGGGCGTTGAGAAAACGCCGCCAGTTTGGCTGATGCGCCAAGCCGGGCGCTACCTGCCCGAGTACCGCGAATTGCGGGCCAAGGCGGGATCTTTCTGGAAGCTGGCGCTTACCCCGGACTATGCCGCCGAAGTTACCCTGCAGCCGATTCGCCGTTTCGGCTTTGATGCGGCTATCCTGTTCTCCGACATCTTGACCGTGCCCGAGGCGCTGGGCCAGAAGGTGACCTTCATCGAGGGCGAGGGCCCCAGCCTGGTCCCCGTGACCTCTGTTCAAGGTTTCGACACCAATCGCGAAAACTGGGCCAGCTATTTTGAGCCGGTCTACGAGGCATTGCGACTTACCCGGGTGGGACTACCCCCAGAGACTACCTTGCTTGGCTTCGCGGGAGCGCCCTGGACCTTGGCGACCTATCTGGCAGCCGGAGCAGGGGGCGATGAACAGAAAGCTGCCAAGCTCTGGGCTTACCGTGATCCACAGGGCTTCGAAGGTCTTTTGGATGTTTTGGGGGAATGTGTCGCCTTCCATCTGATCCGCCAGATCGATGCCGGTGCCGATGCGGTGCAGATCTTCGACAGCTGGGCATCGGGATTGCCGGCGGCGCTGTACGAACAGGTCGTGGTCGAGCCCACCAAAAAGATTATCGCCCAGGTTCGAGCGGCAAAGCCGGGCGCTAGGATCATCGGGTTTCCCCGCGCCGCTACATTGGCCGGTTATGAAGGCTATGTCCGCGCCACTGGTGTGGATGCGGTGTCGCTGGATCCAGCAGCCCCGATGGACTGGGCGGCGAAGAATTTGGGCTGCGCAGTCCAGGGTAATCTGGATCCCATCGCGCTGATCGCCGGCGGCGCCGCGCTGGACCGGGCGGTGGACAACATCCTGGCGGCCACGGCGGGCAAGCCGCATATCTTTAACCTGGGCCACGGTATCCTGCCGGATACCCCGATCGCCCATGTCGAACAATTGCTGAAGCGCATCCGCGCATGAAGATTGCTGTCGTCCTGTTCAACCTGGGTGGTCCGGATACCCCGGAAGCCGTCGAGCCGTTCCTGCGCAATCTGTTTTCCGATCCCGCCATCATCAGCCTGCCGGCGATCATCCGCTTGCCGCTGGCGCGATACATCGCCCGAAAGCGCGCGCCAATCGCGCGCAAGATCTATGAGCAGATCGGCGGGTCCTCACCTATTTTCCCGGAGACGCGCCGCCAGGCCGATGCCCTGCAGGCCGCGCTGTCCGGCGATGACGTGGAAGCCAAGGCGTTTGTCGCCATGCGCTGCTGGCACCCCTTCAGCGATGGCGTGGCACAGGCGGTCAAAGTTTTTAAACCTGATAGAATAGTGCTTTTGCCGCTCTATCCGCAATATTCCACCTCCACCACGGCCTCGTCCGTCAAGGACTGGCATCGCGCGGCCAAAAAGGCGGGGCTGACCGCGCCGACCTCGCGTGTGTGCTGCTATCCCTGGGAACAAGGCTTTGTTGCCGCCTCGGCCGCGAAGATTCGCGAGGCCATGGCGGGCGCGCGGCAGGATATTTCCTATCGTCTGCTGTTGTCGGCGCATGGCCTGCCCAAGCGCATGATCGACAAGGGCGACCCCTATCAGTGGCAGGTTGAGCAAAGCGCCGCCGCCATCGTCAAGGCGCTTGACATGCCGCAGCTGGAGCCGGTGGTCTGCTACCAGAGCAAGGTGGGGCGCCTGGAATGGATCGGGCCGGCTACGGATGCGGAGATTGCCCGCGCTGGCGCCGACGGCAAGGGTGTGATCGCGGTGCCGCTGGCCTTTGTCAGCGAACATTCCGAAACCCTCGTCGAGCTGGACATCGAGTATCGCCATCTGGCGGCGGAAGCGGGTGTGCCGGACTATCGCCGGGCCGCCACGGTGGGGTCACGCCCGGATTTCATACAGGGCTTAGTCGGTCTTGTGCGGAGCGCAGTGGACGGTAAAACTGTCACCTGTGGCGAGGGTCGCATCTGTCCGTCCAATCATAAACGTTGTGGTTTTGTACCCCGCTCGTGAATACGCGCAAAAAATAGGAAGCTCTGATGGACGCGCTGCGCAACGAACTGTCCAATTACATTCCCTGGTTCCTTGCCTTCCACCTCATTGCGGTGGTGGCTTGGATGAGCGCCATGCTCTATATGCCGCGGCTGTTCGTTTATCACACCGAGGCGGTGCCGGGCTCGGAGTCTAGCGAGCGCTTCAAGGTGATGGAGCGCAAGCTGCTCAAGGCGATCATTAACCCGTCCATGATCGTGGTGTGGATCCTGGGGCCACTGTTGGCCTGGTTGACCGGCGCCTATCTGGACACCTGGATGCAGATCAAGTTCGTGCTGGTGATTATCATGAGCGGCATGCACGGATTGTTCGTGCGCTGCTGGCGTGACTTTGCCAACGATCGCAATGCCCACAGCGCCCGCTTCTATCGGATCGTCAACGAAGTGCCGGCGCTACTGATGGTACTGATTGTGATCTTGGTAAAGGTCCAGCCTTTTGGGGATTAGTGCGCCTTGGGCGCGGCTTTCAACCCGGATGAACCGGCTGAAACATTAATTCCGGGATGGGCTTTGGGGCCATATTTGCAAGCCCCGCAAATCGCGCTATAACCACCCCGTCTCATCGACCCACGCAGCAGCGGACCGTGCAAACGGTACAGGGTCAAAACCAACCTCTTTCGATGATCGGTCCTTGGGCCCCGGCCCTTTCCGCGCACCGAAAACCAATTCCCCCCTCTGCCCAGGTACCCACCATGACTGTCCGCGATGGCCTGCAAGTGATGAAGCTGCAGGATCTCAAGAACAAGAAACCCGCCGATCTGGTGACCTTTGCCGAGGAGCTGGAGATTGAGAATGCTTCGTCCATGCGCAAGCAGGACATGCTGTTCGCCATCCTTAAGGAACTGGCCGAACGCGAGGTCGAGATCACCGGCCAGGGTGTGGTGGAAATCCTGCAGGACGGCTTCGGCTTCCTGCGTTCGCCGGAATCCAACTACCTGCCTGGTCCTGACGACATTTACGTTTCCACCTCCCAGATTCGCCGCTTCGGCCTGCGCACCGGCGATACGGCCGAAGGCCCCATCCGCGCGCCCAAGGAAGGCGAGCGTTATTTCGCCCTGCTGAAGGTCACGACCATCAATTTCGAAGACCCCGAGCAGATCAAGCACAAGGTCCATTTCGATAATCTGACGCCGCTTTATCCGACCAAGGCCCTGAAGATGGAGCTGGATGATCCGACCATCAAGGACAAGACCGGCCGCGTCATCGATATCGTGGCGCCGCAAGGCATGGGCCAGCGCGCCCTGATTACCGCGCCGCCGCGCACTGGCAAGACCGTGATCCTTCAGAACATTGCCAAGGCCATCGCGGCTAACCATCCCGATGCCTTTCTGATCGTTCTTCTGATCGACGAACGCCCAGAAGAAGTCACCGACATGCAGCGCACGGTGGTGGGCGAAGTGATTTCCTCGACCTTCGACGAGCCGGCGACGCGCCACGTGCAGGTCGCCGAAATGGTAATTGAGAAGGCCAAGCGCCTAGTCGAGCATCGCCGCGACGTCATCATCCTGTTGGACTCGATCACGCGCCTGGGCCGTGCCTACAACACCGTTGTTCCGTCTTCGGGCAAGGTGCTGACCGGCGGCGTGGACGCCAACGCGTTGCAGCGCCCCAAGCGTTTCGTCGGCGCGGCGCGCAATATCGAGGAAGGTGGTTCGCTGACCATCATCGCCACCGCGCTGATCGATACCGGCAGCCGCATGGACGAAGTGATTTTCGAAGAGTTCAAGGGCACCGGCAACAGCGAAATCATCCTGGACCGCAAGGTCGCGGACAAGCGCGTGTTTCCGGCCATCGACATCATGCGCTCGGGTACCCGCAAGGACGAACTGCTGGTCGAGAAGGGCACCTTGGCCAAGACCTATGTCCTGCGCCGCATCCTGTCGCCCATGGGCACGGTGGACGCCATCGAGTTTCTGCTCGACAAGCTGAAGTCGGCCAAGAACAACGGCGAGTTCTTCGAGTCTATGAACACGTAAGGGTCGCCGACAGCGAAAAGACACAAGGCCGGACTTATGTCCGGCCTTTTTCTTTATGGCGTTAGGATTGTCGCGCCCGTGGTCTGCTTGGACGTCAGCGCGTCATGCGCCTTGGCGGCGTCCTTCAGTGCATAACGCTGGTTGATCGCGACTTTCACCGCGCCCGATGCAATCACTGCGAACAGGTCGTCGGTGCAGGCCTGCAGTTCGGCGGCCGTGCTGGTGTAATGCGCCAGGGTCGGGCGGGTGACGAACACCGAACCCTTGGCCGCCAGAATCGCCGGCGAGAAAGGATCGACCGGGCCCGAGGCATTGCCATAGGTCACCATGATGCCGCGGGGCGAGAGGCAATCTAGGCCCGCCAGGAATGTGTCTTTGCCGATAGAGTCATAGACCACCGGTACGCCCTTGCCGCCGGCGATCTCGCGCACCTGCTTTTCCCAGCCCGCATCCCTGGAGTTCAGCACATGGGCGCAGCCATTGGCTTTTGCCAGTGCGACTTTCTCGGGCGAGGTGGTGGTGCCGATCACTGTGGCGCCCAGATGTTTAGCCCATTGCACGCCGATCTGGCCGACGCCGCCGGCGGCGGCGTGGAACACGATGGTTTCGCCTGCGGTCACGCGATGGATCTGGCGCAACAGATATTGCGCCGTCATGCCTTTCAGCAAAATCGCGGCGGCGGTCTCGTCGTTGATACCGGCGGGCAGCTTCAC
>JAPLPI010000349.1 GCA_026400305.1 Alphaproteobacteria bacterium
TGGAAAATCTAGACCTGGTGATCACCCTGGATTCAGCACTGGCGCATCTGGCCGGCGCTCTGGGCCGGCCCGTGTGGGTGGCGCTGAGAGAAGTGCCGGACTGGCGCTGGTTCCTGGGAACCGACAAAAGCCCGTGGTACCCGAGCATGACCTTGTTCCGGCAGACGGCGCATGGCGATTGGGCCGGGGTGTTTGCGCAGATGGAGGCGAAGCTGGCCAAATGACCATTCCCCTCAAGACCACTCCTGAAGTCCCCACTTCCTGGGGCGAGCTGATCGACAAGATCACCATCCTGGAAATCAAGGTGGAACGGCTAGAAAGTGAACCGGCGCGGGCTAACGCCGCCAAGGAGTTGGGCCTGCTGCACGAAATTTCCGGGCCGGTGCTAGCGCGCGGGAAAACCGCAGAACTGGTGAAGCGGTTGAAAAAACTGAACCAGGCGCTGTGGGAAATCGAGGACCAGATCCGCGAGCATGAGCGGGCCGGGATATTCGATGCAGCGTTCATCGAACTGGCCCGCGCGGTCTACAAGACCAATGACGCGCGCGGCGCGGTGAAGCGGGAATTGAACCTCACGCTGGGCTCGAGCCTGATCGAGGAAAAGAGCTACAAGCCCTACTAAGAAAAAAAGGCGCGGCGATGCCGGGCCCTTCTTGCTCAGTAGCCCTACCCGTAGCGGCCATAATAGGCCGGCGGCGGAGGACCATAGTCGTACCTTTCATAGTAGCGGTCCCGGTCTGAAGCCGCCGCCATTGCGCCCAGGGCAAACAGGCCGAAACCAAGGCCCAGCAGGGCACCGGCATCGCCGCGGCGGTGCCAGCCGCCGCCATGGCCATAGCCACGTCTGTAACCGCCATGGCCATAACCACCATGGCCGTAGCCGCCATAACCACCGCGATAACCCTGCGCGGAAGCAGCAGGGGCGCCCAGCAGGGTCAGGGCAAGAGCAGCAGAAATCAGGCGTTTCATGGGTTTGATACTTTCAAACGCATCGCAAAACCTGCGTCGTTGAGAGGGATCATGATAGGGCGGCCATGAACCGGCTCTGAGGCGGCCATTTATCTGCCGTTGATGTAGGGAACTTCGGCAAGCGCCAAAGAAAAAGGGCCCCCGTTTCCGGGGGCCCCAATTCTTGTCCGTGTCGTTTCTCTTAGTTCGAGAAGCGGACACCGACGCGGTACAGACGACCAATGACGTCGTACAGACCGTTATTGGCATTCTGGCCACCCGTATCCGGCGGACGGGTGTTGGCGACGTTATCAACCTTCGCATACAGGTTGGTCTTGTCGCTGACATTCCAGTTGGCGCCGATATCCAGGTAGAAGATCGAGGACACCTTGTTGTAGTTGTACGTCGGGCTCTGAGTTGTGGAGACCGGGCATGTGCCGGGTGCGCAGACAACCGCATTGCGGTTGGTGAAAACACCGCCGGAGTACCAGCGTTCCGTCAGGTTGATACCCCAGACGTCGTTCTGGTAGCTCTGGGTTTCCTGCATCTTCCAGTTCAACACGTTGAAGTTAGAGTTGTAGCTGTTGGAGTTACCACCGCCGCCGAGTGCGCCGGCCAGTTCAACGTTACGCTGCGTACCGGGGATGCCGGAGTCGTTGATGAACTTGCTGGTGTGGGTGGCCAACGAACGGAAGTTGAAAGTACCGGGGACATCGTAGTCCTGGAGGTCGAACGTGTAGCCCGCTTCCAGATCGAAGCCGTCGGTCGTCAACGCCGCGAAGTTGAACACCTTGGAGGCAACAGCCGTAATGCCCTGACCACCGTGCGGAGCTGCAACACTCTGGTTGACACCATCAGATGTGGTGATCGCGTCCTGGTTACAGAAGGAAGCCGCACTGGTCAGGCCCTGGGTCTGGCTGAAGAAGCAGAGATCTTCAACCTGCTGCAGGCCAAGGGCGATGATCGCACCCTTCACGCCGATACGGTAGTAGTCGACCGAAGCCTGGAAGCCGGGGATGAAGTCCGGCTGCCACACAAGGCCCACTTCCGTCGTCTGCGCACGTTCCGGCTTCAGGCTGCCGTTACCGATGTTCAGCTGGCGAACAGCCTGGCCATTACCGGTACCCGGCGCGACATTGTTGATGAAGTTGTTGTTGATGCCGCCGTTCAGGCCGGCCGGCGGGGTGAACAGTTCCGACAGGTTCGGCGCGCGAACGTCGCGGGACTGCAGGGCACGCAGGCGCACGCCGGGGATCGGCGTTTCCCAGGTAAGACCCACCTTCCAGGTGTTGGCATCGGTGCCAGGGATCACGCCCGCCTTGCCGGGCAGAGTGTTCACGCCGCTGTACGAGTTGACACCGAGGCCGCCAATACCGTTCTGCGAATTGTAACGCGCATGACGGCCAGCGATGTCGAGGTCCATCTTGCCCCAGAACTGGTCGTTCAGGAGCGGGATACCGATTTCGATGAAGGCCTCGTTCACGTGATAGGTGCCGACACCGTTGTGGTAGTTGCCCGCATTCCAAGCACCCAGGCCCTGCGGGGCCGTGGTGTTCAGGCCGCAGTCAATGAAAGGATCCGTGCAGGGCTCGTTGATGGTGGGCGGTGTCGATTTCGTGGCACCGGCGGAGTAGGGGTCGGCACGCTGGCTGTAATGCTCTTCGCGGTATTCGTAACCCAGAGCGACGGCAACCGGGCCGGCCCAGTTTTCAATCGGGGAGCCATTGACCGAGAAGCTGAAGGCTTCCTGACGCAAGGTCTGGATCGCGTTCGGTCCGCTGGTCGTGCCGCCGGGGCCGTTCTGGCCATCGAAGTAGGAGACCTGGCCGGGGGTCAGGGTCTGGCCACCAAAGGGATTGAAGGGCACGCAACCATAGGCCTGCGCGATGGTGTTTCGGCAGACGATCTGGCCGGTGGCGTTGGTGACCGCATCCTGCGCCAGGTTGAAGCGCGAGATGGTGCCGTTCGTGCTGTTGGTACCCGGCGTGAAGGGCGCGCCCGACAGGGGCATGTTGTAGATTTTGATGCTGGTGTCGGTTTCGCCGTGCTGGAAGTAGGAATCCCAGTTCCAGCTCTTGCCGAACAGATCAAAGTTACCGTCACCACCGACCACGTAGCGGCGCATGGTACGCATCAGGAACATCTGCTGGTCGGTGGGGATATTGGCCCAGTCCGAACCGTAGGGGATGTTTGCTTTCGCGGGATCAGTGATTGTGCCGGTCGCACCATTGATTGCGGTTAAGCAGGCAGCCGAGCTGGGGAACAGACCAGAAGCGAGCAGGTAGGCGTTGTCGCAATGGGCGTTCATGCCATTCTTGGACGAGTTACCCTGCGCCGGGACGTTCTGGGTACGGCTCATGCCGTAGTTCAGGGTGGCGTAGATTTCCGTCGACGGTGTCAGGTCATAGGACACGCGGGCATAGACGTCGCCGCGGGTCAGCGGGTCATAAAGGCCCTGGGTGAAGTGATGCGCATCGTTCTGGTTTCCCGGATCGGACGAGGTGCCGGAGCAAGAGCCGTTAAGGCCGCCGCCCAGGGTATTCGTGGCGGTCTTGAAGCAGGTACCAGCCAGGTCATAGGGAATGGCCTTGCCACCCTGGTCGAAGGTGGTGAAGGCATAAGGCGTACCCGCCTGGATCAGGCCGTAGGCGGACGACTGTGTGCCCTGAACCAAAGGAAGGTAATTGTAACGGGGCTGACCAGCGGGAGCAGCGGCGGCGCCAGTGTCGGCACCATAGCCGAGCGTGCCAGACTGGCGGGCGATTGTGCGGCCGCCAATGTTGGGCTGCGCGGTGTGCTGCTGGGCAACCGGATAGCGCGGCAGCAGGCCGTCGTTATAGGCGTACTCGCCCGCGATTTCGAAGTGACCACGGCCACCGGCGAAGCTAGTACCAGCCGCCGCCAGGAACAGGGTCTGTCCCATGTCGCCATAGGTCGACAGACCGGCCTGCGCATTGGCCTTGAAGCCTTCGAACTTCTTGTCGGTGACGAAGTTGATGACACCGGCGACGGCGTCCGAACCCCACGAGGCGCTCGCACCGCCGGTCACGACGTCCACGCGCTGGATCAGCATCTGCGGCATCAGGCTGACGTCAACCGCGCCATTGAAGTTGCCGCCAACGACGCGCTGGCTGTCGAGCAGCACCAGGGTGCGCAGCGGGGA
>JAPLPI010000323.1 GCA_026400305.1 Alphaproteobacteria bacterium
GATCAGACGAGGTATCGATCTGGGCGGCACAACGACCGAGATCATGGCGCGGGCGACAGACGGCACAGTGGCGTTGCGCCGGCGGGTGCCGACACCCAAGAATTATACGGCGCTGATCGGGACCATCACCAAACTGGTGACCAGCGCGGAAAGCGAGCTGGTCACATTCGGCAGTGTCGGCATGGCCATCCCCGGCAGCGAGAGCTTCGGCACAAACCTCATCAAGAATGCCAACACCACCTATTTGATCGGCAAGCCGTTGCGGAAAGACCTGGAGAAAGTGCTGGGCCGCGAGGTGAGGCTGGCCAATGACGCCAACTGCTTTGCCCTGTCGGAAGCCAGCGACGGCGCCGCGGCCGGCGCCGGCACCGTGTTCGGCGTCATCGCCGGTACCGGCGTGGGCGGCGGCGTGGTGATGGGTGGCAAGGTGCAGAACGGCGCGCATGGCATCTGCGGGGAATGGGGACATATCCCCCTGCCCGCACCGTCGGTTGAAGAAGTGAGCGGTGCGCCGCCATGTTACTGCGGCAAGCGCGGCTGCCTCGAAGTGTGGTGCAGCGGACCAGGCCTGGCCGCCGACTTCCAGCGCGTCACCGGCCGCAGCGCCAGCGCGGAAGAAATCGCGGCCTCCGATGGCGCAGACGAACGCGCTGCCATGGAACGGCTGATAGACCGCTTCGCCCGCGCCATGGCAACGATGGCGAACATATTGGACCCGGACGTCATCGTGATGGGCGGCGGATTGTCGAATGTCGAACGGCTATACCGCGAACTGCCGCCGCTGGTAGAGAAGTACGGCTTCAACCTGGGCGGGCCGCCGAAGATCGTAAAGAACATGCATGGCGATTCCAGCGGGGTGAGAGGCGCGGCATGGCTGTGGCCGGCGTAAAGACTTGGCCGGGTTTCTGCCGCGACTGTCTCAGCGATGCGGCGGAAGCCCCCTGCCCCAGTTGCGGTTCCTCCCGCGTCATCACCCATCCCGAGATCGACAGCCTGGCGATCGCCCACATGGACTGCGATGCCTTTTACGCGGCCATCGAAAAGCGCGACGATCCCTCGCTGAAAGACAAGCCGCTGATCGTTGGCGGGGAAACACGCGGGGTGGTTTCCACCGCCTGCTACATCGCCCGCAAATATGGCGTGCGCTCCGCCATGCCGATGTTCCAGGCACGCAAGCTTTGCCCCCAGGCGGTGATCGTCAAGCCGCGCCATTCCCACTACAGCGCCGTGGCGCGCCAGATCCGCGGGCTGATGGAAGCACTCACCCCTCTGGTGGAACCGCTTTCACTGGATGAAGCCTATCTGGACCTGTCGGGCACGATGCGTATCCACCACCGCAGCCCGGCGCGCACCATGGCCAAGCTGGCGGCCGACATCGAGCGGGAAGTGAACATCACAGTCTCCATCGGCCTGTCGGGCAACAAGTCCCTGGCCAAGCTGGCGAGCGAACTAGACAAGCCACGCGGCTTTGCCGTGATCGGAATGGCGGAAGCCAGGAGCTTTCTGCGCGACAAACCCATCGCCATGATGCGCGGCGCCGGCAAGTTGATGCAGGCACGGCTAGAGCGCGATGGGCTGACCACCATCGGCCAGCTACAGGATTCCGATCCCAAGGGCTTGTCCGTCCGCTATGGCGCCACCGGGCTGTGGCTGCACCGCATGGCCAATGCCCAGGATTCGCGGCGCGTCGATCCAGGCTGCGAAATGAAGTCCATCTCGTCGGAGACGACCTTCAACTGCGACCTGTCGAAACTGGCCGATCTGGAAAGCGTGCTATGGCGCCAGGCCGAGCAGGTCTCCGCCCGCGCCAAAAATCATGAACTGGCGGGGCGCACGGTGGTGCTGAAGCTGAAGACCTGCGATTTCCGGCTGCGCACCCGCTCGACCTCGCTGCATTCGCCGACCCAGCTGGCCGACCGCATCTTTCGCACCGCGCAAGACGCCCTGAAACGCGAAGCCGACGGCACCCGCTTTCGCCTGCTGGGCGTAGGGCTTTCCAACCTGGGGCTGGCTATAGGCGCCGATCCGGCCAGTCTTATCGATGTAACATCGGACAAGCGGGCGGCGGCAGAACGGGCGATGGACAAGATCCGGGCGAAATTCGGCGGCGAAGCGGTGGGAACGGGCCGTGCTTTCAAAAAGCCCCGCGCCTGAGTAGGCTTGAGCAACCGCTCATCTCCAAGGAACATGCATGTCCGTCATTGACGCCCGCCTGAAAACCCTCGGCATCAACCTGTCCACGCCACCCGCGCCGGTGGCCGCCTATGTGCCATTCACCCGCAGCGGCAACATTGTCTATATTTCCGGCCAGGTGCCCTTGTCGGACGGCGCGCTGAAATATGTCGGCAAAATCGGCGGGGATTTCAGCGTCGAGATGGGCCAGGCGGCGGCCCAACTTTGTGCGATCAATGTCCTGTCGGTGCTGAAGGTGGCCTGCGAGGGCGATCTGGACCGGGTGGTGCAGTGCCTGAGAGTCACGGTGTTCGTCAACGCCACGCCCGATTATGACAAGCAGCCGGAAGTGGCCAACGGCGCCAGCGACCTCTTCGCGGCAGTGTTCGGCGATGCCGGCAAGCATGCCCGGGCCGCAGTTGGTGTTGTCTCGTTGCCGCGCGGCGTGGCGGTGGAAGTGGACGCCATCTTCGAGATCAAGTGACAGCGAAGCTGATCACCAGCGCCGCGGAAATCGGTGCGGCGCGTTGGAACGCATTGGCCAATCCTGAAAGGCTGGCCGAGCCGCACCCCTTCACGACCTACGAATTCTTCGCCGCGGTGGAGGAATCTGGTTCGGCCACCCGCGACACCGGGTGGCAACCGGCGCATCTGCTTTCCGGGGATGCGCTGATGCCGATGTACCTGAAGAGCCATTCCTACGGCGAATATGTCTTCGACCATGGCTGGGCCGAGGCGCTGGAGCGGGCCGGCGGCGACTATTATCCCAAGCTGCAAGCTTGCGTGCCCTTCACGCCGGTGACCGGGCGCCGCGTGCTGGCCAGCAGCGACGCCGCGCGCGACACTTTGCTGAAAACCGCGGCGGCGGCCGCCAGGCAAATCGCCGCATCTTCCCTGCACATCACCTTCCTGACGGAAGACGAATGGAAAGCGGCGGGCGATGCTGGATACCTGCTGCGCACCGGCCAGCAATTTCATTGGGAAAATCCCGGCTATACTTCCTTCGAACAGTTCCTGGGTGAACTTTCATCGGCCAAGCGCAAAAATCTGCGCAAGGAGCGCGCCAGCGTGCGCGATGCCGGCGTAACGTTCGAATGGCTGGCGGGCTGCGACATCACCGAGGCTC
>JAPLPI010000238.1 GCA_026400305.1 Alphaproteobacteria bacterium
AAGATCCTCGCCGATGCCAGCGTAACTGAATGGCGACACCAATGATGCACAGCCAGGCATAGGGCATGCAGCAGACATGCTACCAGCATCACCCAGTGCGCAAATTAAGAGCCCCTTCACTTCCCGAGATATCGGCGCATCATGTTTTTTGCCATGACTATCCTCAATATCTTGCTGATTTTGCTGCCCAATTTTGTTCATTTCCAACCTGTGACGTTCTTCTTTTCTTCTTTCGTCATTAAACATGTGAAAGCAATTGCTCAATTCGGATCTTGTTATTCAAATCCCGTTTGGCGCGAGCGTTAAGTGCGCTACATGTAATTCGCGTGCAAAAAGGGAAGTCCTTAGTTTAAGACATCCGCTCCGTCGCTTCGCGACTTCGCGGGTGCACGTTTCCATTGCTCCCTTCGTTACTTTTAAACGCCACGCGCACGCTGCGCGCCTCGTGACGTTAGCCCGCGTAGCTACGCGCGTTTCTACCGGAGAGCGCGCTTAAGTGCCCGTGTGGCGCTTCGAGTAATCAATTTCCGCGCAAATTCCGCGCAATCAATCAGCGTTACTGTGGTAACTTGATCAATCGTATCACAGCCGCGAAGCGGCGCACACGCTCCACGCGCGGGCAGCTTTGCATGCTTTATTGCAAAAACAATTGCTCAATTCGGTGGCGCCTGCCTCATTGACTCACATATCGAAACGATCGAGGAAACTCCTTACAACGCATGCTTCTGTTGTATCAAGCTCACATTGATCGAATAGCGCTCTTGCAATGTTGAATGTGAACTTCTTGAACTCGGGCTGCAGACTAAAGAGCACTTCAAACATTTCAGGAAGGGTGATTGCGACTATGGCGTTGCGTATCTTGTCAGAAACTGACGAAGTATGTGATGATATTGATGAATAATGACGATACAGTTCATTCGATAGGCCACATCGAACAAACAGTGAGTGTGATGATGCAATTATTGTTGATGATTGAGGTGATGGTGCTGGCGGCGTCAAGCGGCGACGTAATTGGCGATATGATGGTGTCGTGGGACTACCGTCGGAAGATGGTGCTGATGGTGACAACACACTTGATTCGGGTGAAGATGGTGATGATGACGGGTGATATGAAGGTGATGACGGTGGCGACACGTCGTTTGGTTCGGGAGAAGAAGTTGGTGAGCGATGTTTTCCGTATGATGGTGATGTAGGACTGTAGTATGACGATTGTGGTGATTCTAGCGCCGAAAGTGACCCCAATAAAGATCTGCGTGTGGGTAACCGCGGTGGAGTGATCGGTGACCTTGATGGCGACGATGGGGTTGGTGGTGCAGATGATAGCTTACTCCGTTTATGTGGTGGTGATGGCGAAGACGAAGGTGATGACGAAGGTGATGACGAAGGTGACGACGAAGGTGCTCTAATCACTGTGCGTGGAGCATGGACTATGAATGGTGCAAGATCCTCCCATGTCCTTGTCTCAACATCCTCGTCCCCAAACTGAAATGTACACCTAGCCCTATGTGGCGTGAAGCGTGTGTATGTATATGTCGCGCAGCGTGTGGCACGCAGCGTGTGGCTCGAAGCGTGTGGCGCGAAGCGTGTGTACTCAGTTTGGCTGATTACTTGACATTGATATGCAGTATGGCGCGCTTCCTCGCCAAATTTAAATCTCGCCCACTCTTTTGTCCATGCCGTGGAGCAAATCATGATAAAGGTCATTCTATGTTCGCCGACAATTGAGTTTTGAAGAAACTATGTTTTTATTTTTTTTTATCTGAAAGTTTTCCATATATTTTTTTAAATTGCCGTATCATTATCGACAAAGACGATTTTTTTACATGTACAAAAAAAATGGCTCCTCCCATCCTTTATTCGTTTTATCAGCGTGTTTTCAATAATACACACAACAAACACACGCTCAACGCGCTGCGCGCCACAAATACACGCGCACGCACATAAATGC
>JAPLPI010000427.1 GCA_026400305.1 Alphaproteobacteria bacterium
GATTACCGCCATTATACTACCACACTTGCTACCACACTTCGGAGCGGATTGTAGTGGACGGCAGCGGATGGTGGCAAACAATATTGCCCGGAATTACACAATTACTTGGGCATTTTTGGGATGAAGGCGGATGTCACCGGACATGGTATTGGTGCCGTCCCTGGGCACCATTCGTAATTCTGACGGTTTCCCGAATTACAAATACCACACCCGCCCCCGCGACCGCGTCTTGAGAGGCACCAGCTTTTTCCGGCCTGCCTTCCATGCCATTCTTTCTGAATAAATGGTTCGGAGAGGTGGCTTGTCAGGCTGGGTAAAATTCTTGGTGTCGTCGCAGTTGTTCGTCGCGGTGGCGGCGTTCCCGGCCGTCGCCGCGCCCGGTTCCTATGAGACCGTCCTGGGACCGACACCGATCAACCATGCGACGAAGGTCACGCTGACCGGCGATGGCGCAGTGATTGCTACTCTATCAGGCAACACGCTGAAGATTTCCGGTAACTTCCAGGGCCTGTCGGGTGCTGCCTCCGACGCGCACATCATGATGGGTGAGACAATCGGAAGCCCCGGCGCCCCGATTTTGGATCTTACCACGACCAACGCAGTCAGCGGGTCGATCAGCGGCACCTTCAGGTTGACCAAGGCCCAAGCCGCGGCCCTGCGCGCAGGCCGCCTTTATATCCAGATCAACAGTCAGGCCGGTCCGGCGCCAGGCGGCAATCTATGGGGCTGGCTGCTGCCCGAACACATAAAGACCGGCCAGGATGAGCCGCAGATGGGCATCTGGTTTCTGCCGCAAGGCGAAGGCCTGCGCGCGGCGCGTAATGACATCAAGTCCTGATCCGAACAACCAACGGAGTGAATCGTGAGGATTTTTCGCAGAACGACCGTATCTGTTGTGGCGCTTCTGGCGGCGGGTGCCGGATTGTTCGCGGGTGTGAGCCTGGCCCAGGCGCCGGCACCTTTCACCGCGGCCCAGGCTGAGGCCGGGCGCGCCGCTTATGCGGCAAACTGCATGAGCTGCCACCAAGCCAATCTCGCCGGCGAAGGCGACGCGCTGCCGTTGGCCGGCAAGACGTTCATCGCGGCCTGGGGCAAGCGTACGACCGCCGATCTTTACAACACCATCCGCAGCTCGATGCCTTACGGCAAACCGGGCAGCCTGGATGCCAAAACCTATGCCGACCTGGTCGCGTTCATCCTGCAGTCCAATGGCGCCAAGCCCGGCGCGTTCGAATTTTCGCCTGTAACGGCGGAGAGGATCTCCACCGTAGCGTCCGGCACCGTACCGGCCGATATCCAGCAAGGCATTAAGCCGGCTGCTGCGGCGGCGCGTCCCCCTGCCGGCGGCAATACGGATTTCGGCGGTCCGCCGCCCAACGCCGATAACGGCGCCGGCATGATCCGCAGTTTCGGCCAGACGATCGTGGGCGACATCAAGAATTACCAGCCTGTGACTGACGCCATGCTGACCAATCCGCCGGAAGGCGATTGGCTGGTCGGGCGCGGCAACTATGCCAATTGGAGCTACAGTACCCTCAAGCAAATCGACACCAGCAATGTCCATGACCTCCAGCTGCAATGGGTCTGGGCGATGAACGAGGGCGGCGCCAACGAAACAGCGCCCCTGATCCATAACGGGATCATGTTCCTGGGTAATACCTACAACACCATCCAGGCGCTGGACGCCAAGACCGGCGAATTGCTGTGGGAGAACAGGGTGGGCCCCGCGCCCAGCCGTCCCAACTATGGCGGCATGCGCTCGATCGCGGTTTGGGGCGACAAGGTTTATTTCGCAGGCAACGATGCGGTATTGCATGCTCTCGACGCGAAAACCGGAAAACTCGTGTGGAGCACGCCCTTGTCCGACGTGCCGGGCCACAACAACACCAGCGGCGTGCTCGCGGTGCATGGCAAGATCATCACCGGCCTCACCGGTTGCGGCCGCATCCCCGCGAAGGACCATTGCTACATCAGCGCCTATGATGCCCAGACCGGAAAGCGGGTATGGAAGTTCG
>JAPLPI010000154.1 GCA_026400305.1 Alphaproteobacteria bacterium
GGAAGACTTTGTATCACTTGTTCAGCAGATACATCATGGCGAAATAGGAAGGGCGGATGTCATTGCCGCTGGCGCCGACCATGGCGATGGTCTTCACCGAGCGCAATATCTGCTTTATCAGGGTGTCGGAATATTGCGGAAGGCTCATGTCGGCCATTTGGGCTCGCGCTTTTCGATGAACGCGTTAATGCCTTCACAGGCTTCTCCGTCCAGCATGTTCTCGGTCATCACCTGGCTGGCATAGGTGTAGGCCTCGGCCAGCGGCATTTTCAGCTGGCGATAGAAAGCTTCCTTGCCGATCTTTAGGGTACCACGCGGCTTGGAGGCGATCTTGCGCGCGATCTGCATGACTTCGCCGTCAAGGATTTCCGGCGCCACCACCTTGTTGATCAGTCCGACCTGCACCGCCTTGTCGCCGTCGATCAGCTCGCCAGTCAGCAGCATCTCCATCGCCGCCTTGCGCCCGATATTGCGCGACAGCGCCACCATGGGTGTCGAACAGAACAGTCCGATATCCACGCCGGGCGTGGCAAAGCGCGCCGAAGTCGAAGCCACGGCCAGGTCGCAGCTGGCCACCAGCTGGCAGCCGGCGGCGGCGGCGATGCCCTGAACCTGGGCGATCACCGGCTTGGGATTGCGCACAATGGCCTGCATCAGCTCGGAGCATTGGGCGAAGAGGGCGGCATAGGCGGCGCGCCCCGCATCGCCATCGGCGCGGTGTCTGGCCAGATCCTTCAGATCGTGGCCCGACGAGAAGACCGGCCCTTCGGCGGCGATCACGATCACGCGGCTGGCGTTGTCGGCGGCAGCGCTGTCCAGCGCCGATTTCAGCGCCGCCATCAGCTCCGACGATAGGGCATTGCGGGCGCCGGGGCGGTTCAGTATCAGCCGTAGAACACCGCCAGTGTGGGCGGTCAGCAGCAGGGGCGGGGTGGCGGGCGCATTCATGCGCTGAATGTAGTGCGCCGCCTGGGGCGGACCAATGCCGTCCTGCGCTGTCTTCGCGTTTCCCGGCTAGTGAGGCGCCTCATCGAATGAATAGGGAGCGGCGAGATTGAGCTTTTCTTGAAGCAATCCCTCAAGCCAGATGCGGCGGCCCGCGTTTTTTTTCCAAGTCCAGCGAGTAGCACAGCCGGAAAATATTGCCGTTCGTGATCCACTCGGCATGCGTCTGTGCGGAATTTTTCCATCAGAAGATGGTGGGCCCCATACCTTGCTGATCCGTTAAGATCGGGCTCCTGAATGTCCCAACTTCAACCGCTTCCGCAAAGCCAGGAAGGTGCGACAGCGATAATTTAGCACTCGCGTTAAAGCTGGCGGTTACGATCACAAGATGAAAATTGTTAGCTTTGTGGAACGCGGCGGCAATGTCCGCTCCAAGCGCATCAAGGACGGTACCAAGCTTGAGATTAAGGACCTGCTGCGCTCGAACGTTCACCCTGAGAGCGTTTTGCACACCGATGGCAGCGGCCTCTACACGAACACCGGCCTTGTCCGCATCCATGAGAGCGTTGACCACAAGAGCGAATATGTCCGCGACGGCAAGGCTAGCCGCAAGGTCCACACGAACACGCTGGAAGGCTTTTTCTCAATCTTTAAGCGCGGATTGTTGGAACTTATCAGCATTGCGGCGAACAACACTTGGACCGCTATCTCGCGGACTTCGATTTCCGCACCAACAACCGTATCGCCCACGGCGTTGATGCTGCTGCCCGCGCTCGCAAGGTGCTGGAAGGCATCAACGGAAAGCGCCTGACGTATCGGCGGACTAACGCAGCCTAAGACATTCAAGCAGCAAGTCGCGCCGTTAAGGCGTCGTTTCTGGCGCGAAAGGTACAAGACTAGGCTCTAAAAAGCAGGCTAACTCTTGCGAGGCGCGGGCTTACGGGCGGTCTTATCGGATCGCTTAAAGTTCGCATGTTCGGCCTTAGTGGCGGCTGGACGCGGACTTACCTTAGGCATCGCCTTGGGAGTGAAGGGCTTAGGCGGAGTTTTAAGCATCCTGCGTAGGACGCTGTCCCGGCTGTTATCGCTGCAGTCTGGGCTCTTTGGCATGTCTGACATTGATCCGAATACTCCCGCCTATGTAATCCCACTTACGGACAAACAGCTACTAACACTTGGCCGGATTACAGCTCTATGGGCACAAGTTGATTTCTTTGCCGAGCGCCTCTTGATGCTCGTTCACGACCTCAACCCCGCGCAATACGAAATACTCTTTGGCGATAAGATGGTTAGCACAAAGCTAGAGCACTTGGAGCGATCTTTAGTCCTGATAGGAGACCCCAAGCGTAAGGCCGCGCTATCTCTTTTATTGAGCTCGCCAACAAAGGTGAAAGGCGACCGGAACCACGCTACCCACGGTCTATGGGGGAGGAGAACCACGAAAACTGGCGACTTCATTGCTGCCCGTGCATCTAGAACACCGTGCAAGCCGCTCAGGGCGGAGCGACTGAAATAGCTTGAGACTGATGTTGCGAAGGCCACAAGGGGGGCAACTTGGTCGGGGTGTGGACCGGTATAAGGATGATCGTCCCCACTAACTTCTCTTTGCCATTCAGCCTGTGCCGCCCAAGCGGCTTGGAGAAGGAGGCGTATCTGTTCCTTCGGGGCGCCCCATTCCGGGGAATAACCCAACAGATAAGGAAGAGCCGCAGCGATAGCCTCGTCACTGATCTCTAATGTCGGGCTGCCAGAGTAACCCGATAACGTATTCATGGGCGGGGCGTTAGAGATACAATCGCCGCCGTTATACGGTATCATTATACCGTATCAAAAAACCTCAGTCATTTCCAATATTTTGTTGACCTTGGGGCAGGCGATCCGTAAAAGCCACCCAGAGATAACTGGATTACCGCCATGAAAACCTACTCGGCGAAAGCCTCCGAGATCGAAAAGAAGTGGGTCATGATCGACGCCACTGGTCTGGTCGTGGGGCGTCTAGCCTCGATCATCGCGATGCGCCTGCGCGGCAAGCACAAGGTCACCTACACTCCGCACATGGACTGTGGCGATAACATCATCGTCATCAACGCGGCCAAGGTCGTGCTGACCGGCAACAAACTGAAGAACAAGATCTATTACCATCACACCGGTTATATCGGTGGCATCAAGGAACGCAGTGCCGGCGCCATCATTGCGGGCAAGTTCCCCGAGCGCATTCTGGAAAAGGCTGTTGAACGCATGGTGCCGCGCGGTCCGCTGGGCCGCCGCCAGATGTCCAACCTGCGCGTCTATGCTGGCAGCGAACATCCGCATGAGGCCCAGAAGGCCGAAGTGCTGGACGTCGCCGCGATGAACCCCAAGAACACCCAGTACAAGACGAAGGCAGCTTAAGATGGCCGAAGAAAACAAGTTCACCGAACTCAAGACCACGCTGATCAAGGCCCGTACCGCCGAAGCCGTGGACCCGTCCAAGATCGACAGCAAGCGCGACTCCAAGGGCCGCGCCTATGCTACCGGCCGCCGCAAGGAATCAGTCGCCCGCGTCTGGATCAAGCCGGGCACCGGCAAGATCACCGTCAATGGCCGCGATGAGACCGTCTATTTCGCCCGCCCCGTTCTGCGTATGATTCTGCGCCAGCCGCTGATCGCGGCTGCCCGTGACGGCCAGTTCGACGTTGTTGTCACCGTCAAGGGCGGCGGTCTCTCCGGCCAGGCTGGAGCAGTGCGGCACGGTATCAGCCGCGCGTTGGTCAATTACGAACCCACCCTGCGCCCGGTTTTGAAGCCCGGCGGCTTCCTCACCCGCGACCCGCGCGCGGTGGAACGCAAGAAGTATGGCCGCCCGAAGGCTCGCCGTTCGTTCCAGTTCAGCAAACGCTAAACCGGAAACACCCTATCGTTGTGGAAACGGTGGCCCGCAAGGCCGCCGTTTTCATTTTTGGTGGAAGATGTGCGCCGCCGCTAAAGCGGCATCGCAGCGCGTTGAGACGGATCGAACATGGGCGGCGGCGGGCCATAGGCATTGGGCAGCGGATCGCCGGGCTGGCACCAGAAATAGATCAGCACCACCGACACCACCAGCATCGCAAGGCTTATCAGCCAGCTGAGCGCCAGCGCCGGTCCCAGGAAAAGGAGCCCTGTCGACATGGCGCCAAGCAGCATGATGGCCGCGACGGCCTGCGAGATGAAGGCCACGATGATGAAGGCCCATAGGATCTTGCCGTCACGCCCGGTATCCTGGAGCCGGCGCGCGCCCATACCGGCGGACGGCAACAGCATGGCTAGGTTGTAGAGGGCCACCAGTGGCAGGAAGACCGCAATCTGCACAAACGTCAATCCGATGGCGATCACGATATTGGCGAGCACGAAGTACCAAAACTGCGACCGGCCAACTCGGCCGTTCATGTCGAAATAATGCTCGGTGACCGTGCGGTGGAAATTGTCGAAAATGGCTTTCAAATCCATAACGCTACCCCCTGCTTTAGGCTGCGCCTCTGGCGTATCGGGCCGCGCGGCCTATATACCCCTGCACGCGGTGCAGGACCGTACCAGAAAATGGACAGGCCCCTAGAAGAGCAAAAACAGCTAAAAGCCACATGTCCTTGGTGTGAATGTTGACGGTAATCAGATGAGAAAACAGGCAAAAATCTTCATAGACGGCGCCGCCGGTACCACCGGGCTGGAAATTCGCGAGCGGCTGGCCGGCCGCGAGGACCTGTCGCTCATGGTGCTGCCGGAGGCGCAGCGCAAGGATGCGGTCGCCCGCAAGGCGGCGCTGAACGGCGCTGATGTGGTGATCCTGTGCCTGCCGGACGAAGCGGCGCGCGAGGCGGTCAGCCTGATCGACAATCCCGATGTGCGGGTGATCGATGCGTCCACCGCTCACCGCATCGCCGATGGCTGGACCTATGGTTTTGCCGAGCTGGAGGCCGATGGCACTGCGCGCATCGCGTCGGCCAAACGTGTCAGCAATCCCGGCTGCTGGGCCACGGGATTTTTGTCTATCGTGCGGCCGCTGGTGCGCGCCGGTCTGTTGCCGGCCGAGTTTCCCGTCACCGCCAACGGCATCTCCGGCTATTCCGGCGGCGGCAAGGCGATGATCGCGGAGTTCGAGGACAAGTCGGCAGCGACCTATACTGAAAGCGTTATGCACATTTACGCGCTTGGCCTGACGCACAAGCATATCCCGGAGATGACCCAGCATTCGGGCTTGGCGCATCCGCCCTTGTTCGAGCCCAGCGTGGGCCGCTTCTTCCGCGGCATGCTGGTGGAAGTGCCGCTACAGCTTTGGGCACTGCCAGGTAAGCCGGCGCCGCGCGACATCCATGCCGCGCTGGCACGCGCCTATCCCGAACGGCCGATGGTCAAGGTCGCGTCGCTGGAAGATGCCGCTGCGGCCAAGACCCTGGATGCAGAAATCCTGGCCGGCAGCAACGGGCTGATGCTGTATGTCTTCGGCAATGAAAAGGCCGGGCAGTCGCGGGTGGTCGCGGTGTTCGACAATCTGGGCAAGGGCGCCAGCGGTGCTGCGGTGCAAAACTTGAACATCATGGTTGGTTTGCCGGAGACCACGGGCCTTTAGTTTGTGCTAAAGGGGACGGATGGGCTTCAAAGGCATCATCGTCTCGGTCGCTGTCGGGCTGGTGCTGTTCGCCGGTGTGGTGCTCCATGCCATTCACCGCGCGCCCAAGCCGCGCGGCTTTTCCGGACTGCAATTCTCCGCGCTGACGCCGTCCGCGTCAGCCCGCACGCCTCTGCTGGCGCGCGGCGGGGCCGAGATCGTGGCGGTGCTGGCCGACAGCCCTGCCGACAAGGCCAAGATCGAACCCGGTGAAGTGGTGTCGGCCATTGATGGCGTCTCCATCCTGTCGGCGCGCCAGGCCTCCGATCTGGTGCGCAGGCGCGCCGCGGGCGACCGCATCACGCTCATGCTGTACGACATCACCAAGGGCGAATTGCATCCGCGCGATGTGTCCTTGACCTTCGCAGCCACCCCGCCGGTGGGCAAGAAATTTTCTGTGCGTCCGCCGCGCACCCTGGCTAAGGAAATTTTCGCGCAGCCTTTCCCGGCTGCCCATGCATCCTGGTCACGCCGCATTTATCTGGGCCCGACCATCCGGCCTTTGGCGTTGAGCGGATTGGGGGCAGGGCAGTGTAACGCCTTCGCACCAGCTTTTTGGCGGGTGGCGGCCCATGCGCCCGACAATTCGCTATTCCATGTCATGGCCAATGAAAGCTTTGCCCATGCAATCTACAAGACCGCGCAACTGAATGGCGCGTCGCCGGACAGCTTCCTTTCGGATTACCTGCAGACGACCTTCGGCGCGCCGGTGGTGATGACACCGCCGCAGACACGGTCGTTCGGCTTTGTGGTGCGCGACTTTGGCAACAACAAGGGCGGCGCGGGCTTTGTGCTCTATCGCATCACCGGCAGTCGTATCGCCCTCTGGCTGGCGGCGGTGCCGGCCGGCGATGCCGGCTGGGCCAAGCCGCTGGCGGGCGCGGTGGCGCTGTCCATGCGCTGCGCTTCGCCGGGCGCGCCCGCATTGGCGCCGCGCGATCCGGCCTTGGCAGAAACGGTTGTGGCGCTTCGCTGCATGGATGGTCATTGCGGCGAGACCGATTTCGCCGCCGGCTATCTCACGGTGCTGCGGCTGGGCTATGTCCACAATCTCAAGGGCGACATGTTCCTGGTCCATCCGCGCAAGGACTTTTGGCTGAACGGCGCCGAAGGGCCGGGCTACTACCACCAGATTGGCGGCGAGAACGAAAAACTCATGCCGGGCAGCATTAACTGATTACCGGCTGTGGTCGGGTTCCTTGGCACGTGCGTTGCGACGTGCTCGCCATAAAGGTTTTGTTATGCCCATTTTGTTTCACATTGGGCCAGCCGGCAGTTGCCCCCTGCCGCTGGCTGTATTTTCCGGACTTCCGGGTATCTCGTTTTGGAGGGCCTATGACCATTCGCACCGTTTCATTCACCGGCATCCTGCTGGCGGGCCTCGCCGCGCCCTGTTTGGCGCAGGAACCCACCTTGCCGCCCCATTCGCTGGACTTCGACAAGTCCGTCGAGTCGGAAAGCATCGTGATTCAGGACCTGTCCGGCGGCGTCGGTAGCCAGGATGGCGGCAGCGGCGGCAATGTGATCCAGATCATGCAGATCCAGCCCAATGGCTCCGTCAACGGCGTTTCCACCAGCGCTAGCGCGACGCGTTACACCGCCATCAGCGGTCGCAGCCGGTGATTACTGCGTCTTGACCTTGACGTAAGTGCCGGGCGCGTCGCCCAGCACTTTCAACTCGCCGTCGCCGGGCTGGCGCGCGGGGATTTTCTTACCGGACAGCTTGCTCAGCCACCGGTCCCAATCCGGCCACCAGGAACCGGTATGCTCGGTTGCGCCCTTGCGCCAGGCTTCGATGTTCTTGGCACTCTTGTCGTTCGTCCAGAACTGATACTTTTTCGCAGCAGGCGGATTGATCACCCCCGCGATATGGCCGGAACCGGCGATGATGAAGCGCACCGGCCCGCCGAACAGCTGGGTGGACTTGAATACCGAATTGGCCGGCGCGATGTGATCTTCGCGTGCTGACTGGAGATAGACCGGTACCTTCACCTTGTGCAGGTCCAGTTTCACGCCCGCCATTTCCATCTTGCCGCGCGCCAGGGCGTTTTCTTTGTAGCAATTGCGCAAATAGGAAAGGTGCAGCTTCTCCGGCATCCGCGTCGTGTCGCCGTTCCAATAGAGCAGGTCGAACGGCATGGGCTGTTTGCCCAGCAGGTAATTGTTGATCACAAACGACCAGATCAGGTCGTTGGCGCGCAGCATGTTGAAGGCGCCCGCCATCTTGGAGCCGGGTAGCACGCCGCCTTCGCTGTCCATCTTGGCTTTCAGGGCCTCCAGCTGTGCTTCGTCCACGAATACCGACAGTTCGCCCGCTTCGCTGAAGTCCGTTTGCGCCGCCCAGAAGGTGGCTGAATGGATCCGGTCGTCGCCCTTGGCGGCCATGTAGGCGAGGGTGGAGGCGAGCAGGGTGCCGGCGATGCAGTAGCCGACACAGTTGGGGTCGCGCACGCCGGTGGCCTTCTCCACCGCGTCCAGGGCGGCGAAAATGCCGTCCTGCATGTAATCCTCGAACCCGGCCTGGCTGAGCTTAGCGTCCGGATTCACCCAGCTCACTAGGAACACGGTATAGCCTTGGCCAACCAGCCAGCGGACGAAGCTGTTCTCGGGCCGCAGGTCGATGATGTAGAACTTGTTTATCCAGGGCGGAAAGATCAGAAGCGGCCGCTCGTGGACCTCATCAGTGGCCGGAGAATACTGCAGTAACTCCATGATCCGGTTGCGAAACACAACCTTGCCCGGCGTGGTGGCGACATTCTCGCCGATGGTGAAGCCGTCGGCAGACTGGCGGATGGACAGCTCGCCATGGCCGCGCTCGATATCGGCCAACAGATTGTCCAAGCCCTTGATTAGGTTGTCTCCATTGGAGGCTAGGGTGGCCTTCAGCACGTCCGGGTTGGTCAGGGGGAAGTTGGTGGGTGCAAAGGCATCGGCGAACTGGCGGGTGTAGAAGGCGACGCGGCCGCGTTCCTTTTCGTCCAGGCCGTGCAGCTTTCCCACCATCTCCTGCATGGCGTTGGCGGTCAGCAGATAGCTCTGCTTGATGAAATCGAACACTTCGTTTTCGCGCCAGGCATCGGCCTTGAAGCGGCGGTCGCCCGGCGCCGGTTCCACCACCGCGGCGGCTTCACCGCCCAGCATGCGCCGCGCCGTGGCTTCCCACAGCGTCATCACATCGTTCCACCACTGGGTCTGGGCCGCGATCACAGCGTCGCGGTCTTCGCCCATCGCCTTGGCCAGCGCCATCATGGCGCCGGAGATGTTCAAAGGATCG
>JAPLPI010000224.1 GCA_026400305.1 Alphaproteobacteria bacterium
ATGCGCCAGCCGGTCATCGCCCAAGGCTTGGAGAAGCTGTTGATGGCGAACACCGCGTCTTCGTCATCGGCGATGGACAGGAAGGACGGCGCGTGTGCCGCGCCGTCATATATCAGCGTGCCATAGACTTCGTCGGCCAGGATGGCGATGCCGCGTTCGCGGGTGAAATCCAGAATCTTCTTCTGTTCGTCCGCCGTCAGCATCCAGCCGGTGGGATTGCCGGGGGAGGCGATGAACACCGCCTTGGTGCGGCCGTCACAGGCATCGAACAGCTTGTTGAGATCCAGATGCCAGCGGCCCGCGGTCCAGTCCTCGTCCAGCCGCACCAGACGGGGTTCGGCGCCCACCACCCTGGCGGCCTGAAAGATGTTGGGCCAGATGGGCGAAACGATCACGACATTGTCGCCGCCCTCGCACACCATCTGCAGTGCCGTCACCACCGCCAGCATGGCGGCGCCTGGAATGGTGATGCGCTCTATCCCGATGTCGGCGCCGATGGTGCGCTTGTGGAAGTCGCGGATAGCTTCGCGCAGGGGCTGGATGCCGCGCGCATTGGCGTAGAAAGTGCAGCCGTCTTCCAGCGCGCGGGCCGCGGCCTGGCGTATGAAGGGCGGGGTGACCAAATCGGTCTCCCCAAACCAAAGCGGCAGGATGTCGGGATTGCCCAGTCCCAGCGCGGTGACATTGGTGATGCCGCTGGGCCCCAAAGCGGCGATGGTGGGACGTATGGAGATTTTTCGAGTCATGGCCCCGTCAATATCACCGAAATATTTCCTGACGCATAATGCGGCATGAATTCGCTGCCCCCAGCCCTGAAACGGCATTGGCTCCTTGCGGGGATTGCAGTGCTTCTGGGTCTGTATGGCTGGGCGCTGGTATGGGCCACCGGCAGCGGCCATGACGGCCTGATCGGCCCGCGTTACAAAGCGCTTGGCGCGGACTGGGTAATCTTCCAGGCGGCGGCACGGGCATTCTTCACCGGCGATCTTGGCCTCATTTATAACCAGGCTTGGATCACTAACGCGACGAACAGTCAGTTCTCTTACTGGTTGTCCGAGTCGTTGCCATTTCCGCTGTTTCCCTATCCGCCGGGTTTCCTGCTGCTGGTGTTGCCCTTCGCCAAACTGTCGGCCGGGGTCTCGCTGTTGCTGAGCCAGTTGGCGCAATTCGCCGCCCTGGCTTGGGCGATCCGCAAGCTGTCGCCGGGCAATCTGTATCTGTTCTTTCTTTTGGGCGCCGCTCTGGCGCCCGCCGCGGCTAACAATGTGCTGGCCGGCTCCAATGCCGTGTTGGTGGCAGCGCTGATCGTGGGTGGCGTGGCGTTGCTGCAAACACGACCCATGCTCGCCGGCGCGCTGCTGGGGGCGGTGATTTTCAAGCCACAATTCTTTGTGTTGCTGCCGCTGGCATTGCTGTCGGCACGGCAGGGCGCTGATCGGCATGACGGCCAGCGCCGTCGCGCTGACCTTTCTCAGTGCGGTCCTGTTTTGACCGTCGCTT
This sequence comes from Alphaproteobacteria bacterium, assembly GCA_026400305.1. Taxonomy (GTDB): domain Bacteria; phylum Pseudomonadota; class Alphaproteobacteria; order Micropepsales; family Micropepsaceae; genus Rhizomicrobium. Next base: position 1,501 of record JAPLPI010000224.1, read on the forward strand.
TGACTTGACTGGCTCAATGTCTATCTGAATCCACAAGCGGTGGCCGGTTTGAACGGCACCGACTGGGGCCATGCCTGGGATGAAAGCGTCTCGACCTGCCTGATGCTGCTGGGTGTGCCCAGGACATTGGCGACGGCGGCGCAGGGTGTGGCGGTGCTGATCGCCGTCTCTGCCGTGTGGCGCGGCTTCGCCGTTGCCCATCCGGCCCGGCTGGCTATGCTGCTGTGCGCCGCACTTTTGGCCAGCCCGCATGTCTCCAATTACAATCTTGTCCTGCTGGCCATCGCCGCTCTGTTGGCGGTCCGGGGACAGTCCGAAAGTTCCCGATCCCTGGCCCTGATCCTGCCCTTGGCGGCTTGGCTGGCCCCCCTCTATAACCCGCCCAGTGCCATGCCGCTCGGCCTGATCACGGCTTTGGTGATTTTGGCGCTTCTGGCCTTCTTTTCGGGCCTGTTTTGGGGTCAAAAACTCTTGCCAGCAAAGGGCTAACTTCCTATAAGCCCGCCATCTCGCATGCGCGGGTGGCTTTCGGCGGGTGTTCCGCTGTCGCCGTCCGGTGTCTCCCCAGGGGGATAACCCGCGCATCTGGCCAACCGGTAAAGGAGACTGACTTATGGCTTTGCCAGAATTTTCCATGCGCCAACTGCTCGAGTCTGGCGCCCATTTCGGCCACCGCCAGCAGCGCTGGAATCCGAAGATGGCGCCGTTCATCTATGGGCAGCGCAATGACATCCATATTCTCGACCTGACCCAGACGGTGCCCCTGCTGCATCGCGCGCTGGTCACCCTGCGCGAAACAGCCGCCGGCGGCGGGCGTATCCTGTTCGTGGGCACCAAGCGCCAGGCGTCCGAGCCGATCGCCGCGGCCGCCAAGCGCTGCGCCCAGTATTACGTGAACCATCGCTGGCTGGGCGGCACGCTCACCAACTGGCAGACCATCTCCCATTCGATCAAGCGCCTGCGCACCATCGAAGAGACCCTGACCAGCGCCGGCGAATCCGGCCTGACCAAGAAGGAACTTCTGGGCCTGCTGCGTGAGCAGGACAAGCTGGAACGCTCACTGGGCGGTATCAAGGAAATGGGCGGTGTGCCGAACCTGTTGTTCGTCATCGACACCAACAAGGAAGCCATAGCCATCGCCGAAGCCAAGAAGCTGGGCATCCCGGTCATGGCGGTGCTGGATTCCAACTCCGATCCGGACGGCATCGCCTTCCCGATTCCGGGCAACGACGACGCCGCCCGCGCCATC
>JAPLPI010000150.1 GCA_026400305.1 Alphaproteobacteria bacterium
AAACATCGCCCGCCAGGCGCCGGCGCATGGCGTGGCACCGGAGCGCATTCTCTATGCCCCGCACCTGCCACCGGAAAAGCACCTAGCGCGGCTGAGTCTGGCCGACCTGTTCCTAGACCAGCTGCCCTACAATGCCCACACCACCGGCAGCGATGCGCTATGGGCGGGCGTGCCGGTTGTGACCCAGACCGGCAGCACCTTCCCCGGCCGTGTCGCCACCAGCTTGCTCCTGGCGGCGGGCCTACCGGAGCTGGTGACCCGGTCGGCGCAGGAATTCGAAGCACTGGCCGTTCGGGTCGGGACCCAGCCGCAGGCGCTAGCGGCCTTCAAAAGCCGCCTCACCCGCGAATGCACGCTGTTCGACACCGACCTGTTCCGCCGCCATATCGAGGCGGCGTACCAGCGGATGTGGGGGGTCTGGCAGGCCGACCAAAAGCCTGTGGGATTCGCACTTTAAAGGCTTTTCCGGCCGCTTGCTCTTAACCGGCGCGCTTGCTAAACCCCCGGTCCTACCGGGATTTTTCCCATTGGACTGTGCGGTCGTGGCGGAACGGTAGACGCACTACCTTGAGGTGGTAGCGGGGCAACCCGTGGAAGTTCGAATCTTCTCGACCGCACCAGACCAACTATAAACCATTGATTTGTAACGGTATCGGGAGTCTTACCTTCGGCGGTAAGACTCGCACCCTCCACAAACGCAAAAAGGCCCGCCAACAAATCAGGGCAGCGGGCTTTTTTAATAAAGTCTTTCTCGACCGCACTATTCATAGCCGCGCGGATCTCGCGGCTATGAATGCAAAGACCGCCAGCGCCAAAGCATCGTCTGCTTTCTCACCGCTGCGTTTTTCTGTCTCACACACACGCCTCTGTGCCAGTTGCAGCGCATCGGTGTGCGGACTACGGTTTGGCGGCGCGTGATCGGGGTGGGGCATATGGATCGTCGGCATCTGTTGAAGCAATCGCTTGCGTTGGGCGGCCTGGCCGGGCTCGGCGCCACGTCGCAGCCCGCAATGGCGCAGCGAGCCCAGCTGATACCGATCCGGGCCCATTCCGACCGCATCTATGACATCAAGTGCTGCATCCGCCCCTTCCGCACCAAGGGCCCCAACCTGAGCGTCGAGCAGGTCGGCGATGCCACGGTGATCCACAATTATGGCCATCACGGCAGCGGCTGGTGCCTGTCCTGGGGCTCGGCCGATATGCAGGTGCAGAAGGCCATGTCCTTTAACCCCCGCAAGATCGCGGTGGTCGGCAGCGGCGTCATCGGATTGACCACGGCGGTGTGCGCACTGCGCGCCGGCATGGAGGTCACCATCTATACCCGCGAGCTACTGCCGCGCACCCGCTCCTATCGCGCCAATGGCGTGTGTGGCCCGGGCACCGTGGCGCTGACGTCGGAAGCCCAGCCGGGCCTCGGCGACATCTGGGAGCAGATGGTGCGTACCTCCTGGAAGAATTTCCGCCCCTATATGGGCTTGGCGGGCAGTCCCATCGCCTGGAGCGAGCATTACGAATTGTCCGACACCCCGTTCGACGCGCCGCCGCCCGCGCCCCTGCAGATGGCGAATGGCGATCCGGCGCCGGTCTTCTATGACATGGGCAACCGGATTGGGGACATCACGTCCATACCCGAGGTCCTGACACCGGAGCTCAATCCCTTTCCCGGCGTCAAATATGCCCGCCACTCCACCAAGATGTTCTGGAATTTCAGCGAGTATGGCCATCTGCTGACAACGGAATTCTTCGCGCGCGGCGGCAAGATCGTGATGCGCGATTTCCATTCCCCGCTCGAGCTCGGACACCTGCCCGAAAAGGTGATCATCAACTGCCCCGGCTATGCCGCGCATGACTGGTGGCGGGACAAATCAATGATCCCAATCCGCGGCCAGACCGAATGGCTGATCCCCCAGCCCGAGGTGAATTACGGCCTGACCTATCGCAATGTCGAGACGCGCTCCAAGAGCGACGGTGTGATGGTGATCCAGATCGGTCCCGAAATGTTCGCAAAGAGCTGGAAAAACAGCAACGAGATCCCCAATCGCGCCGAAGCCGAAACCGCGGTCAAGGTGGTCGAGGAGCTGATGTCGCGTTTCCCCACCCAGCCGGCCTGAAAGAAGCACCATGCGAACCAAGATGATGGCGATGGTGTTTCTGGTTTTGACCAGCGGGGCGGCGCAGGCGCTAAGCTCGATCTGGGACGGGCCCTATACCGACGCCCAGGCCGATCGTGGCCGCACCACGTACATGCAGAATTGCTCGCGCTGCCACGGAGCCACCCTGATGGGCACCTTCGAGATCCCGCCTCTGGTGGGCCGCATCATGCCTTACTATGCCGGCTCCAGCCTGGAGACGTTCATCGACTATATCTCCACCGCCATGCCGCTGGATCGCCCCGGCAGCCTGTCGCCGGCGACCATTGCCGATATCGTGGCCTACATCCTCAAAACCAATGATGTCCCGTCGGGCTCGAAAGAGCTGACTGCCGCTGGCAGCAAGGCGATCCAGTTCGACGCCAAGCCGCGCAAGAAATAGCATACGCCGCTATGTTGCCGCATTGATGCTGCTGACGCCTGCGCAGGTTGCCGCCGCGACCTATAACCTGCCCTCCACCCCACAGACGGTGCATCGCAGTGTGCTGTCGCCTGACTTCGTGCCCGTACTGAAGATCAGGAGCGACGACACGGTGGTGATCGACACAGTTTCACATGGCGGGCTGACCACCGGCGATCCGGTCACCTTCTTTGCCGCCGACGGCATCGCCGAGAAGGACATGCTAAAAGACGCCGCCACAATCGCGAAAATTCCGCCGGCCCTACGCGAAGGAAACTCACATTTTTGCTAAAAGTTCCGCAATGTTTGCGGCTGGCCTAGATGCCGCCGCCGTCGGTCAGGTGGATGCCGCATTCATCCTTGTCCAGGCCCGTCCAGCGGCCGGCCCGGTAATCCTCGCCTGCCTGGACCCGGCGGGTGCAGGGCATGCAGCCGATGGAAAGATAGCCGTCCTCGACCAGGGGATGGGGCGGCAGCTTGTTGCGTTCGGCAAAGCCTTCCAGCTGCTGCAGGTCCCACTGCCACAGCGGATTGAACCGGTAGCGGCCATCATGGAATTCCACCGGCAGCATATCGGCGCGCTCGCGGGTCTGGAAGCGCTTGCGCCCCGTCACCTGCGCCCGGAACGGCGCCAGCGCGCGCGCCAAGGGAATGGTCTTGCGAAAGTCGCAGCAGGCATCGGGATTCGTCGACCACAAGCTGCCTTCAGGGTCCTTCTGGGTGCGGTCGTCTAGCGAGGGCGACAGCGAACGCAAATCGCCCAGTCCCAGCACGTCCTGCAAACGGTCGCGGTACCGCAAGGTCTCGCCGAACAGCTTGCCGGTGTTGAGGAACAGGATGGGCGTATTGGGATCGATGTCAGCCACCAGCTTCAGCAGCACGGCGCTTTCGGCGCCGAACGACGACACCACCGCCGTCTTGCCGGCGAATTCCCCGGTCAGCGCCAGTTCCAAAATGCCGTGTGCATCGCGGCCTGCCGCCTTGTCCTGCAGCTCTTTCAGATGAGCAGGGTTTTCTTCTATTCCATGCGCGCGCAACCCACGCTTGGTGTCGATGACTGTCACGTTATTCATAGCCAACCCATCCGCGCGATCATCTCGCGCACATTCTGGGACACCGCACGGGGCGAAAGCCCCTGGCTGCGCCACTTGGCGCGCGCCAGTCCCAGCTCCTTCAGCCGCAAGGTCCATTCCGGGCCGAACTGGTCAGCCAGGGTTTCGCGCAGTGCGCGGGCCAGGCCCGGCGCATGTCCGCCGGTCGAGGCGGTCAGCAGCAACTCGCCCCGGCGCACCATTGCCGGAACGTGGAAATCGCACAGGGGCATAACGTCCTCGACATTGACCAACACACCTAGGCGCCGCGCGCGGGTTGCGATCTCGCGGGACTCCCCCTCGGGGATCCCGGCGACGAACAGGACCTGCAGGGAGGCCAGAAGGTCATCAGAGACCGGCTCGGGCAGCAGCCGCACCTCCACCCCTGCCTCGGCGAGCAAGGCGGCCCTGCGGTCGCGCTCAGGCCCACGGCCGGCCAGGCCGGTCTTGAGATTGACGGGGTTGAGGATAAGGGGAAGCATCAGGCCCTCTCAGGTTCAGAGAGGTATGCCCGGAGGGGGTAAAATGCAAGTTTTAGGTGGGGAATAAATA
>JAPLPI010000055.1 GCA_026400305.1 Alphaproteobacteria bacterium
TCTGGTGCTGTTCGTGGCGCTGGATGATGTGCAGGCCGACGCAGTAGAACGGTCGCTGGGTTTCTTTGCACCCCAGATGCCGGTGCTGGCCTTCCCGGCCTGGGATTGCCTTCCTTACGACCGCGTTTCGCCCAAGCCCGACATCGAGAGCAAGCGCCTGGCCACCCTTGCGGCGCTAGCACGGGATAGTGGCAAGCCGTGCGTGATCGTCACCACCATCAATGCCGTGTTGCAGCGGGTGCCGCCCAAGGCTGTGATCGCCGGCGCCAGCTTTATCGCCAAGAACGGCACGGAGGTGGACCGCGACGCGCTGGTCGCGTTCCTGTCCGGCAACGGCTATGTCCGCGCCGGCACGGTGCGCGAGCCGGGCGACTTCTCCTTGCGTGGCGGTATCGTGGACCTGTGGCCGCCGGGCGAGGCGCAGCCGCTGCGACTGGATTTCTTCGGCTCGACCCTTGACGCCATCCGCCGCTTCGATGCCGAAACCCAACTGTCCAACAAGACGGCGGTGCCGGACGTCACCTTGCTGCCCGCCAGCGAAGCGCCGCTGAACGCCGAAGCGATTAGCCGCTTTCGCACCGGCTATGTCGCGGCCTTCGGCGCGGCGGGTGATGACCCGCTGTATGAAAGCGTCAGCGCCGGACGCAAGACCCAGGGCATGGAGCATTGGCTGCCGCTGTTCTATGAGCGGCTGGATACGCTGTTCGATTATCTGCCGCGCTGCGTCATCATGCTGGGCCACCAGGCGGAAGAGTCCAAGGCGGCGCGGCTGGAGTTGATCCGGGATTACTACGACACCCGTGAACAGTTCCGGCACCAGAAGGACGAAAAGCACGCCATCAAGGGCCCGCCCTACAAGCCGCTGAAGCCCGAAACGCTGTATCTCAGCGATGCGGAATGGAAGGCGGCGCTTAGCAAGAATATCCTGCGCGAACTGTCGCCGTTCCAGGCGCCCGACAGCATGGCCAGCCTGGATGCTGGCGGGCGGCTCGGTCGCGATTTCGCACCGGAACGCCAGGGCGGCAATCTCAATGTCTTCCAGGCTGCTGCCGATCACCTGAAGACGCTGCAGGCGGCCGGCAAGCGCGTGCTGGTCGCCAGCTGGACCGACGGTTCGGCAGAACGCATGGGAGGGGTGATGTCCGATCACGGCGTCACGCCCATCCGCAAAGTGGCGAACTGGCCCGAAGCCTTGAAGCTGGACGCGTCGGCTTTCGGCATTGCCTGTCTGGGCATCGAGCGCGGCTTTGAAGGTCCGGACTTTGTCATCCTGTCGGAACAGGATGTGCTGGGCGACCGCATGGTGCGCGCGCAAAGCCGCGCGCGCCGGGCGCAGAACTTCATCGCCGAAGCCTCGTCGCTGACGCCGGGCGACCTGGTCACCCATATCGAGCATGGAGTGGGCCGTTACCTGGGCCTGAAGGCGATCGATGCGCTGGGCGCGCCGCATGACTGCCTGGAATTGCAATATGACGGCGGCAAGCTGTTCCTGCCGGTGGAAAATATCGAACTGCTGACCCGTTACGGCTCGGACGAGGGCGCGCAGCTTGACCGGCTGGGCGGGGCCGGCTGGCAGAAGCGCAAGGCCGAGATGAAGGAGCGGGTGCGAGCTATCGCCGCCGAGCTGATCAAGATCGCCGCCGCCCGCCTGTTGAAATCCCTGCCGCCGGTCGAACCGCCCGCCGGCCTGTATGACGAATTCGCCGCCCGCTTTCCCTATCAGGAGACCGAAGACCAGGAGAAGGCCATCAACGAAGTGGTGGGCGATCTGGCCGCCGGCCGTCCGATGGACCGGTTGGTGTGCGGCGACGTCGGTTTCGGCAAGACCGAAGTGGCAATGCGCGCCGCCTTTGTCACGGCCATGGCGGGCGAGCAGGTTGCGGTTGTGGTGCCCACCACCCTGCTGGCGCGTCAGCATTTTCGGGGCTTTGCAGA
>JAPLPI010000215.1 GCA_026400305.1 Alphaproteobacteria bacterium
ACCCAGCCCAGCCGGCCGCCCAGGATGACGCCAAAGGTAACCCAGACCACCAGATCGCCGATCTCGTCTTCGGTCGCGGGCGGTTTGCCGTTGAAGGGGGGATGGGTCCACAGGGCTTTGACGCGCAGCACCCGCGCGATACCCCACCAAGCCAACACTAGCCCGGCAATATAGGAGAGGGCGTACCAGCGGACTTCCAGAGGCCCCCAGATGTGCAATGCCACCGGGTCGATATTGGGGAAGGGGAGCAGGGCCTGGATCATTGGGCGGTAAACGGGCCTGCTTCGCGGCTTGTGTCAAGAAGGAGCGTCGGCGACCCGGAGCGAAGCGGATGGCCTCGCCGCGCGACTAAAATAAGAGCGGGCAAGCTTGCAGGGCTTGCCCGCGGCGGTCATATAGAGCTGTAAAGTGGAGGTTCTTATGGCGCAGACCGACAATCCGTTCCTGGATGGCGTGGCGAAGGCCTTCACCGACGCCGCTGGTATGGCCCAGAGCGTGCGCACCGAGATCGACACCTTCATGCGCCAGCGGCTGGAGCGGCTGGTGGCCGACATGGATTTCGTGCCGCGCGAGGAATTTGAAGCGGTCAAGGCGATGGCGGCCAAGGCCCGCGCCGAAAACGACGCGCTGGCGGCCCGTGTGGCGACTTTGGAATCCAAATCAAACACTTAGGAGTCATCCACGACACCCAGCGCCGGAATCTGTGAGCGGATTCAAAGCTGTGTAATCTTTTCCACGGGCGGGGATGGTGAGTCCCGGACGCTTGTTTTCTCTAAATCTTGTGCCAGTTTGGATCGCAACTGCTTCGTTTTGTGGCTGGAGTTGCTCCAATGACCTTTACCCACCTGGATGACGAGCCGCTGGACACCCTGCACCCGCTCGACCTCCTGGAGCGGTCTGTGGAGCAGAATGGCTGGGCTTTCGAGCGAGCCGGCCGGGATGAGCTGAACCTGTCGGTGGCCGGCAAGTGGAGCGACCACCACTTCAACTTCTCCTGGCGGGAGGACCTGCAGTCCCTGCACCTGTCTAGCGCTTTTGACATGCGGATCAGCGAAGGGGTGCGCCGCCAGAACGTGGCCGACCTCCTGATGCATGTGAACGCCAAGCTGTGGATCGGCCATTTCGACCTGTGGCCCCAGGACGGCACCATCATCTTCCGCCATGCAATGATCTTCCCGGACGCCGAAGCCAGCGCCGCCCAGTGCGAGGCGCTGCTGAACCTGGCGCTGGAAGCCTGCGAACATTACTACCCCGCCTTCCAGTTCGTGCTGTGGGGTGGCAAGACGGCGGAAGACGCCATTGCGTCGGCGGTGCTGGAGTGCGCCGGCCAAGCGTGAGCATTCTTCTCGTCGGTGCAGGCCGCATGGGTTCAGCCCTGCTCAAGGGCTGGCTGAACCGCGGCGTAAAATCCATTACCGTGGTCGAGCCCAAGCCATCGGCAGAACTGAAGAAACTCGCCAAGACGAAAAAGATCGCGCTGGTCGCTGCGCCATCACAGGTCAAAACCAAGCCGTCGGTCTGCCTGGTGGCGATCAAGCCGCAAGTGTTGAAGGGCAAAGCGTCTGCGTTGGCGAACTTTGCAGCGAATGGCGCGCTGATGATTTCCATCGCGGCAGGCACTTCGGTGGTGGCGCTGTCTAGGGCGTGGGGGAAGAAGGCGCGCATCATTCGCGCCATGCCCAACACGCCCGGCGCCATCGGCGCCGGTATCAGCGGACTGTATGCTGCCAAGGGCGCGACGGCGGCGGACAGGAAACGCGCCGCATCCTTGCTGTCGGCGCTGGGCGCAACCGAATGGGTGGCCAGAGAAAATTTGATCGACAGCGTCACGGCGGTGTCGGGCTCCGGCCCCGCATACCTCTTCCTGATGGTGGAAGCCCTAACCGAAGCCGGCATCGCCGAAGGCTTGCCGCCCGCTCAAGCCGAGAAATTCGCCCGCGCCACCGTGGCGGGGGCGGGTGCGCTGCTGGTGGCGGACAAGTCACCGGCATCGGCCTTGCGCGAAGCCGTTACCAGTCCCGGCGGCACTACGGCGGCGGCGCTGTCCGTGCTGATGGCGAATGACGGGCTGACGCCGCTGATGAAACGCGCGGTCGCCGCGGCACGCAAGCGCGCCAAAGAGTTGCGCTAAACCGGCAAGCGGATCGTCACCTTCAGACCGCCCAGTGAGCTCTTGCCCAAAAGAATATCGCCGCCATGCGCCCGAGCGATGTCGCAGGCAATGGCCAGTCCCAGCCCCGAACCACCGCTTTGCAGGTTGCGGCCCTGATCCAGTCGGCGGAAGGGGCGGAAAGCTTCTTCATAACGATCCGGCGCGATGCCCGGGCCATTATCTTCCACCGCAATTTCCACCACCTGGTCTTCCTGGGTCAGCGCGACCGCGACCTTTGTGCCGTGCTTGAGGGCATTGTCCAGAAGATTGGTCAGCACGCGGCGCAAACCGGCGCGCTTGACGCTGACATCGATGTGATTGGGCGCGGTCACGTCGATGGCGCTCCGCTGGCGCGCCTTGGCGGCGGCGGCGGCGGCATCGCGCACCATCTCGCCCAGGTTGGTAACCGTGGATTCCTCACCGCCTTCGCCGCGCGCAAAGGCCAGATATTCATCCAGCATATGCTCCATCTCGGTGATGTCGGCGCGCATTGGGCCGGTCTCCGGATCGCCTTCCATCATCGCCAGCGCCAGCTTCAACCTGGTCAGCGGGGTCTTCAGGTCATGGCTGATGCCGGCCAGCATTTCGGTGCGCTGGGTGACGTGACGTTCCAGCCGGTCGCGCATGGCGATGAAGGCCTGGGCGGCGCGGCGAACCTCGGTGGCCCCAGAGGGTTTGAAGTCGGGCACGGCGCGGCCCTTGCCGAAACTGTCAGCGGCGCGGGCCAGACGCTCGATGGGCCGCACTTGGTTGCGGAGGAACAGGATAGCAATGCCTATCAGCAGCAGCGAGGAGCCTACCATCCAGAGGATGAAGATATCAGGTTTGGAAACGGTGATGCGGTCGCGCGGTACCAAGACTGCCAGCACACCATCCTTCACATCAACGCGGATCTCAAAATCATCGCCGATTCGGGCGGTGCGGAAATCGCGATCGCTGCCGATGCGCTGTTGCAAAATGTCGTCCAGCGCCAGATCGATGGTGCTGCTCATCTTGCTGCGATGGGGCGTAATGTCTTCGCGCGGCAAAAAACGGATGCGATAATTGAGCTGGCGCGCCGCCAGGGTGCGCAAAAATTCGCGCTCCACGCCCTGGTGAATGTCTTCCAGCGCCACCAGCAATGCCATGTCGGCAGCCACATCGCGCGCCAGCCGGCGGGTGGTGGTGTCTAGGTCGCGCTCGAAGAAAACATAGGCGATGATCGCTTGCAGGATTACGATCGGCGCCACGCTGATGATCAGCGCGCGCCCGAACAGCCCGCGCGGCAGAAAACGCTTGACGGTGAGGCCGTCACCCACGATCGGGCACCAACATATAGCCAACCCCGCGAACGGTCTGCAGATACAGCGGCAGCTTGTGGTCTTCCTCGATCTTGCGGCGCAGGCGCGTCACCTGCACGTCGATGGATCTTTCGAGCTCGACATTCAGCCGCTTGCAGAGTTCGCTGCGGGAAAAGGGCCGCCCGGTATGGGTGGTGAACAATTGCAGCAGGGCGGCTTCCGCGCCGGTCAGCTTTACCGGCTTGCCGCCGCGCATCAGGCGCGAGGTGGCCGGATCGAACACCGCCTCGCCCAGGCGCACGGGGCCGGCGGCCGGCACTTCGGGCGGCGCGGCACGCCGCAGCAGGGAATTGACGCGCAATAATAGTTCGCGCGGCTCGAACGGCTTGGGCAGGTAGTCGTCGGCGCCCAGTTCCAGTCCGACAATGCGGTCGGCGGGATCGCCGCGCGCCGTCAGCATCAGGATGGGAACTGCGCTGTCCTTACGCACGCTCTGGGTCAGGTCCAGGCCGGACTCGCCGGGCATCATCACGTCCAGGATCAGCAAGTCGAATTCCACGCTTTTCATCAGGGCGCGGGCGTCAGCAGCGCCCGGCGCGGCGGTCACCCGGTAGCCGTTGGAGGACAAATAGCGCTGCAGCAGGGCGCGCAGGCGTTCGTCATCGTCGACCACCAGAAGGTGCGGTTTGTCCGCAGGGGACGCATTGAGGGGCAACCTCATGGCAGCCATGCCCCGGCAGGGGGCCAAAAAGCCCATGTGACCCTTGCGGTTTTCGCGCCGGACATGCTGCAATACATGACAGAAAAACTAGGCCCTCCCACAAAGGCGGGCAAGCCCGGCAGGACTTTTCGATGGCAGACGTGATCCCTTTCGACCAGCGCGACGGCTCGCTTTGGTATGACGGCAAATTGGTGCCCTGGAAGGGCGCCAAGACCCATGTGCTGACCCATGGTCTGCATTACGGCTCCTGCGTGTTCGAGGGTCAGCGTATCTATAACGGCACCATCTACAAGCTGAAGGAACATACGGCGCGGCTGTTCAAGTCGGCCGAGACCCTGGGCATGACGATCCCCTTTACTCAGGACCAGATCAACCAAGCCTGCATCGACGCAGCCGCGGCGCAGAACATCAAGGACGGTTACCTGCGTCCCGTCGCCTTCCGCGGCAGCGAGATGATGGCGGTGTCTGCGCAGAACACCACCATCCACGTCGCCATCGCCTGCTGGTCCTGGCCGTCCTATTTCAGCCCGGCCGAAAAGCTGAAGGGCATCCGGCTGGATATTGCCCGCTGGCGCCGGCCCGCGCCCGACACCGAACCGGTGCATGCCAAGGCCGCCGGCCTCTACATGATCTGCACCATCTCCAAGCATGAAGCGGAAGCCAAAGGCTATGCCGATGCGCTGATGTTCGACTATCGCGGCTATGTCGCCGAAGCCACCGGCGCCAACGTGTTCTTTGTGCAGGATGGCGAATTGCACACCCCGACGCCCGACTGTTTCCTCAATGGCCTGACGCGCCAGTCGGTGATCGCCATCGCCAAGGCGCGCGGCGTGCGCGTGATCGAACGCCATATCGAGCCGGAAGAGATGAACAACTTCACCGAATGCTTTCTCACCGGTTCGGCGGCGGAAGTCACGCCAGTGTCGGAAATCGGGCCCTACAAGTTCAAGCCCGGCACGCTTACCGAAACGCTGATGACCACTTACGCCGACGAAGTGCGCGGCGTGGCGACGGTTTCGGTCTAACGATCCGGCGTCACGCCGGGGCGCAGATATGCCATGCCGTTTTTGAAATAGATCACGCCGGTATAGACCGTCAGCGCAGCGGCCACCCACAGCAGGATGTAAGCGATTCCGGTATAGGTCTTGCCCGGCAGGTCCGGCGCATATTCGCTGGCCAGCGGGGTCAAGATCATGGCGCCGATGGCAATCATCTGTACCGCGGTCTTGAACTTTGCAACATTGGTGACTGGCACGCTGACGTGGGTGCCGGCCAAAAATTCCCGCAGGCCCGACACCAAGATTTCGCGCGACAGAATGATCAGCGCGGGCACCAGCCGCAGCAGGCTGAAGACACTTTCGCCGGTGCCGGGAATATCCTTGCGGAAGGTACCCTCGGCCACCAGCATCATCAGCGCCACCGCCACCAGCACCTTGTCGGCGATGGGATCCAGCATGCGGCCGAAATCCGATCCGGCTTTCAGCTTGCGGGCGGCAAAGCCGTCCAGCCAGTCGCTGATGCCGGCCAGGGCGAACACCGCAAAAGCCACCAGCCGCGCCGCATCGCCGGGCACGACGAAGGCGATCACGAATATTGGCACCAGGACGATGCGCATGATGGTGATGGCATTGGGCAGGGCGAACATGGGGGGCCAGTCTAAGAGCCTGCGCGCGTCAGGTCATCCGCCGGAATGAAAGAAACCGAAGATTTTCTTGGCCAGGGTGGCGCTGACACCCTCCACGGATGACAGGTCGGTCAGGCTGGCGGCTGATACCGCCTTGGCAGAGCCGAAATGCTGCAAAAGCGCCCGCTTGCGATTGGCGCCGACCCCGGCGATTTCGTCCAGCGGATTGATGCCAATGGCGGCGCTGCGCTTCTTGCGATGGCCGCCGATGACAAAACGATGTGCTTCGTCGCGCAAGCGTTGCAAATAGTACAAAACCGGGCTCTTGAGATCGAGGCGGAAGGGTTCCTTGCCCGGCATGTAGAAATGCTCGCGGCCGGCGTCGCGGTCCGGCCCCTTGGATATGCCTACCAGCGCCACGGCTTCCACGCCCAGATCGACAAACACCTGGCCGGCGACGGACAGCTGGCCTGGTCCGCCATCGATCAGAACCAGGTCGGGGCGTTTCCAGCGCGTGTCCGGGGTATTCTCGGCTTCTCCCTTCACCATGCGGGCGAAACGGCGGCTCAAAACTTCGCGCATCATGGCGTAGTCGTCGCCCGGCGCCAGTTCTTCGCTCTTGATGTTAAACTTGCGGTACTGCGCTTTTTCAAAGCCTTCGGGTCCCGCCACGATGAAGGCGCCCAGCGCGTGCGCGCCCTGGATGTGGGAATTGTCATAGACCTCGATGCGGCGCGGCGGCTGTTCCAGCCCGAACACATCGGCCACGCCTTCCAAGAGCTGGGCCTGGGCCCAGTTCTCTGCCATGCGGCGGTCCAGCTGTTCGCGTGCATTGGTCAAGGCGCGTTCCATGATATCGCGCTTTTCGCCGCGCTGGGGCGTGGAAATCTCCACCCTGTGTTCTGCGCTCAGGGCCAGGGCTTCAGACAGAAGTTCGCGGTCCGGCAGATCCTCGCTGGTCAGAATGAGTTTGGGCGCGGTGCGCTCGTCATAGAACTGGCCGACAAAGCTTTCCAGTACCTTGCCGAGCGGAATGTCATTGGCATGGCGCGGGAAATATGGGCGATTGCCCAAATTTTGTCCGGCGCGGAAGAAGAAGACCTGGATGCAGGTATGGCCGCCTGCGCTGTGTAGGGCGAACAGGTCGGCCTCGTCGAAGGTGGACGGATTCACGCCCTGCGACGACTGGATATGACTCATCGCCTTCAGACGATCGCGCAGCCTGGCGGCGACCTCAAAGTCCATGGCGTCGGACGCCTTGGCCATCTCGGCCTTAATGTCTTCCTGCACCACCTGGCTTTTGCCATTAAGGAAGTTTTCGGTCTCCTCGACCAGTTCGTGATAGCCGGCCAGATCGATGCGGTTCACGCAGGGCGCGCTGCAGCGCTTGATCTGGAACAGCAGGCATGGCCGGGTGCGGCTTTCGAACGCCGAATCCGAACAGGAGCGCAGCAAGAAGGCGCGCTGCAAGGTGTTGAGGGTGCGGTTGACCGCACCGGCGGAGGCGAAGGGGCCGAAATAGACGCCCTTGGTGGTCTTGGCGCCGCGATGCTTGAGCAGCTGTGGATAGGCATGATCCTCGCGCAACAGGATGTTGGGAAAGCTCTTGTCGTCGCGGTAGCTGACGTTATAGCGCGGCTTCAGCCGCTTGATCAGGTTTGATTCCAGCAGCAGCGCTTCGATCTCACTGGCGGTGGTGACGAACACCATTTCGGCGGTATCGGCCACCATGCGGGTCAGCCGATCGCTATGCACCCGGCCGGTGGCATAGGACGTCACCCGCTTCTTCAGGCTCTTAGCCTTGCCGACATACAGCACATCGCCCGCCGCATTCAGCATCCGGTAGACACCGGGCGTGTCGGGCAGGGTCTTGAGATAGGCGGCGATGCGCTCGGCGCCCTTCAGGGGCGCTTCGGGGGAACTCATGGAGCCAATATATTAACGGCTGCGCTCAATTTCTATGCCGACGCTCTCTGCATGTGTGAGCGCTTCCAGCTTTTCCACCCGCACTCGCACGGTCCGGACCCGCGCATCCTCGAAACAGGCGGCGGCGATACGCTCGGCCAGGGTCTCGGCCAGCCGGACATGCCCTTCGGCGATAATGGCGCGGATACGCTTTTCGATGACGTGATAGTCGACCACGTTCTCCAGCATGTCCTGGGCGTCTGCGATCTCGTCGGTGGCTAGGTCGACATTGATGCGCACCGGCTGGGTGCGGCCCTCTTCCTGGCGATAGACGCCGATATGGGCCGGCAGTTCCAGGTTGCGGATAAAGACATGGCGGATGCCGCGGGCGGCGAATGTCATTCGGGCACCTGCACGTCGGGGGTTTGCCAGATTAGGTGCTGGCCGCCATCCACCGCCAGCATCTGGCCGGTGACGGCCGACGCGGACAGCAGGTAACTTACGGCGGCGCAGATGTCGGCAGGATTGGCGCCGCGCTGCAGGATGGTGGCGTC
>JAPLPI010000185.1 GCA_026400305.1 Alphaproteobacteria bacterium
ACTGCATTCATCGGCCTGGGCGTGATGGGCTATCCGATGGCGGGTCACCTGAAGAGGGGCGGCCACGACGTCACCGTATACAATCGCAACCCCGCCAAGGCGGCGCAGTGGAAGGCCGAATATGGCGGCCAGACCGCGGCCACCCCGGCCGAGGCCGCCAAGGACCAGGACATCGTCTTCTGCTGCGTGGGCCGCGACGCGGACCTGCGCGAAGTGACCCTGGGCGAGAATGGCGCGTTCGGCGCCATGAACAAGGGCGCCCTGTTCGTCGACCACACCACCGCTTCGGCCGGTATCGCGCGCGAGCTCGCCGCCGAAGCAGAGAAGCTTGGTTTTGATTTCGTGGATGCTCCTGTGTCGGGCGGCCAGGTCGGTGCCGTCAACGGCAAGCTGGGCATCATGTGCGGCGGTACAGAAGCCGCCTATGCCAAGGCCGAACCGGTGATGGGGGTCTATACCAAGCTGGCCAAGCGCCTGGGCCCGGCTGGTTCGGGCCAGCTCACCAAGATGGCCAACCAGATCTGCATCGCCGGCATCGTGCAGGGCATGTCGGAAGCCTACAGTCTGATGCGGGCCGCTGGCCTGGACATTGAAGCGGTGACCGAAGTGATTTCCAAGGGAGCCGCCCAGAGCTGGCAGATGGAGAACCGCATCAAGACCATGGCTGCGGGCGAATATAATCACGGCTTTGCCGTGGAATGGATGCGCAAGGACCTGAACATCGCGTTGGAGGAAGCTCGCAAGCAGGGTGTCAGCCTGCCTGTGACCGCGCTGGTTGATCAGTTCTATGCGGAAGTGGAGAATTTGGGGGGCAAGCGCTGGGACACGTCCAGCCTTTTCGTGCGCCAGGAGACTGCGCGGAAGGCCAACAAGTCATAGGGGTTTGCGTACATGGATAAAGAGCGGGATCAATCCGCTGCGGCTTTGGCGTCTGCCAAGGGTGCGGACGGCCGCGGCTATCATCACGGCGATTTACGCAACGGCCTGTTGGAAGCTGCGCGCGCCATTCTGGAAGAAGAGTCTCTTGCGGCTTTGACCCTGCGCGCGGTGGCTCGCAAGGCTGGTGTCAGTCATGCCGCCCCTTATCGCCATTTTCCCAATCATGAAGCCCTGCTGGTGGAACTGTCCATCGAGGGGTTCGACGAACTGCGCGAAGCCATTGCCGAGGCCGCCAAGGCGCAAGGCAGCGAGACCGACAAGATCGCCAGTATCGGCTCGGCCTATATGCGTTTCGTGGCGGCTCGGCCGGCGTTGGCGCGGCTGATGTTCGGCGGCCAGTTACCTAACCGCGACCAGTTTCCGGCCTTGGGCCTGAAGGCGGATTCCATCGGCGCCGAGGTCGGCGCGGCCTTGTCCGACAATGCGCTGGGTCTGGCGGTATGGGCCGCAGTGCACGGCCTTGCCATGCTGGTGCTGGAAAACGTGATCGACCTGGGCCAGCGTCGTTCAGGCCTTCACGTCCTGCCAGCGCGGTCCGAAATCATCCTGCGCAGCCTGTTCGCGACCGCGCGGGACTGATGTGTTCGCGGGCGCGGGTCAACGCTGCAGCAGCCGTGCCGCTTCCACCGCGAAGTAGGTGAGGATGCCGCTGGCGCCTGCGCGCTTGAAGCCGGTCAGGCTTTCGATGACAGCGCGTTCGCGGTCTAGCCAGCCTTTTTCGAACGCGGCCGACAGCATCGCGTATTCACCCGACACCTGGTAGGCGAAGGTGGGCACGCCGAAACGGTCCTTCACCCGCCACACTAGGTCCAGATAGGGCATGCCCGGCTTGACCATCACCATGTCGGCGCCTTCGGCTAGGTCCAGCGCAACTTCGCGCATGGCTTCGTCGCCATTGGCCGGGTCCATCTGGTAGCTGCGCTTGTCGCCGGTCAGCGATTTTGCCGATCCCACCGCGTCGCGGAACGGGCCATAGAAAGCGCTGGCATACTTGGCAGCATAGGCCATCAGCAGCGTGTTGTGGTGACCGGCCTTTTCCAGCCCAGTCCGGATGGCGCCGATGCGGCCATCCATCATGTCGGACGGCGCGATGATGTCGCAACCGGCGGCAACCTGCACCAGGCTCTGTTGCACCAGAAGCTCGACCGTAACGTCATTGTGCACATCGCCGTCGCGCAGCACGCCGTCATGGCCGTGGCTGGTATAGGGATCCAGCGCCACGTCGCACAACACGCCGATCTCCGGCACCTCTGCCTTGATGGCGCGCACCGCGCGGCACACCAGATTGTCGGCATTCAGCGCTTCGCGGCCGTCATCGCTCTTCAAGGAGGCGGGCGTCTGGGGAAACAGGGCGATCACCGGAATGCCCAGTCCGGCGGCCTCCTTTGCCGCCTTCACTACTAGGTCCACCGACAGCCGCTCCACGCCGGGCATGGAGGCCACCACTTCACGCTTGTTATGGCCCTCGATCACGAACACCGGCCAGATGAAATCGGCCGGCGACAGGCTGGTCTCTGCCACAAGGCGGCGCGACCACACATGACGGCGGGTACGGCGCATCCGAAGGGCGGGGTACTGGCTCATTCTTGTGTCTTGCCAATTCAGCAGAGGCCGCGCAAGTCTGGCCGCAAATGAGCGTTACCGACCCCCATATAAAGAGCGAAAAGCGCGGTTCTCTGGGCCTTCTTACCCTGGCTAGGCCGAGCGCGCTGAACGCCCTGACCCACGGCATGGTCCTGGAGATCG
>JAPLPI010000312.1 GCA_026400305.1 Alphaproteobacteria bacterium
AGTTCCTTGGTGAACAGGCCCTTGCCGCCCTGGTCCTGCAGGCGGCCCTGAATTTTGTCGCCGCTGGTCATGAAACTTTCGATGGGAAAGTCGGCGTCAGTCCTGCCGGTACTTTTGGCCAGCATTGCCGCGACCATGCGCGATTGCGCCAGCGCCAGCGGCGATCCACGCGAGCCGAGAATTATTTCCATTCGGCTACCGGGGGCATGGAGGACAGGATGCTTTCGACATTGCCGCCGGTCTTCAACCCGAAATGGGTGCCGCGGTCATAGAGAAGATTGAACTCGACATAGCGGCCGCGCCACTTGGCCTGTTCGTGACGCTCTTCCTCGGTCCAAGTCTCTCCCATGCGGCGGGCAATGATCTGGGGCTGGATGTCGAGGAAGGCTTCGCCCACCGCCTTGGTGAATTCGAAGTCGCGCGCCCAGTCGCCGCTGTCGTGATGGTCATAAAAGATGCCGCCCACCCCGCGCGGCTCCAGGCGATGGGGCAGCCAGAAATAGGTGTCCGCCCATTTCTTGTACTTGGGAAACCAGTCGGTGTTGAAGCCGTCGCACGCTTTCTTCAGGCGCTGGTGGAAATCCACCGTGTCGGGATGGCGCGGGGTGCGCGCGGCATCGAGCGTGGGATTAAGGTCCGCGCCGCCACCGAACCAGCTTTCGGTGGTGACGATCATGCGGGTGTTCATGTGCACCGCAGGGGCCCGCGGATTCTTCATATGCGCTATCAGGCTGATGCCACTGGCCCAGAAGCGCGGATCTTCGCCGGCGCCTTTCACCTGCTTGGCGAATTCCGGCGAGAAGGCGCCGAACACGGTGGAGGTGTGCACGCCGACCTTTTCGAACAGCCGGCCGCGCATCATGCCCATCACGCCGCCACCTTCGCCTTCGCCGCGCGACCAGGGTGTTTTGACGAAGCGCCCGGCCTCGCCGGGATAGAGATGGGCGGGTGCTTGGTCTTCCAGTCCCTCGAACGATGCCATGATGCGGTCGCGCAAGGCTTCAAACCATGCACGCGACTGAGTTTTGCGGGTTTCCATCTCGGTCATGGCGGCGCTTTTAGCCGGTCCGCGCCTGCCGCACCATTGTTTTTGAAGTCGCGCCCGGCCATTCTCGCCGCCACAAAAAGCCGCAAAATGTGGCACCTGGAGGGGACATGACGATCCGTGCCATGAGTCTATTATCGCTTTCTGGGTTGCTGTTGTTGTCCACCGCCGCCGGGGCGGTCGATAAGCCGGGCCAGCATTTCCTGCTGAAGCCGTCCGACCTGCCCAAGCCCTATGCCACCCCGGCCGTGGCCAACAACAATGAAGTGATCCCGCGTCCCCCCGGTGTGATGCCCAAGGCGCCCAAGGGCTTCACCGTCTCGATCTATGCCGATCACTTAACATTCCCACGTTTCATGGGGATCGCGCCCAATGGCGATGTATTCCTGTCTGAGCGCAAGGCCAACAAGGTCACCCTGCTGCGCGACAGCAAGGGCGCCGGCGCCGCCGACCAGAGCTTTACGTTCGCCGAAGGCCTGCACAATCCGTCCGGCGTCGCGATACATGACGGTTTTGTGTACATCAGCGACCAGATCGCCATCTGGCGCACACCTTATGTGGCGGGCGCGCTTCATGCGGGCAAGCTGGAACAGGTCACCAAGGCACCGGACCTGCGCAATTCGGGCATGCACGGCACCCGCAACTTCGCCATCGCGCCGGACGGTTCGATGTTCGTGGAGATGGGCAGCCACGACAACGTCTCGGAGTATCAGCCAGGCGCCAAGATTTTCCAAATAAAGGACGGCCAGCTGGTGGAGTATGCTGGCGGCATCCGCAACCCGGTGGGCGTAGCCTTCGCGCCCGGTACCCACGCTCTGTTCGTCGCCACCAACGAGCGTGACGGGCTGGGTGACAACCTGCCGCCGGACTTCTTCACCTATGTGAAGCCGGGCGGTTTCTACGGCTATCCCTGGAGCTATACCGGCCAGATGCCTGATCCTGACCTGGGGGCCAAGCGGCCGGACATGGTGGCCAAGGCGATCACGCCCGACGTGCTGTTCCCGGCGCACAGCGCGCCGACCGGACTGGCATTCTATACCGGCGACAATTTTCCCGTCGATTACAAAGGCGATGCTTTTGTGTCGCTGCATGGTTCTTGGAACACTGCCGAGCCGCATGGCTACAAGGTGGTGCGCATCCGCATGAAGAATGGGCGGCCGGTGGGCGGCTACGACAATTTCCTGGTGGGCTTCTGGGATGGCGTATCCAAGAATCCGCCCAAGGCCTGGGGCCGTCCGGTCGGACTGGCGGTGGCCAAGGACGGCAGCCTGCTGGTGGCCGACGACCAGGGCCAGACCATTTGGAAAGTCACTTATACGGGGAAGAAGTGATGCGCCTGGACCGCCGTACTGTTGTTGCCGGAATGGCGCTGGCCGCCACGCCGGCTTTCGCCAAGGACCCCAAGGTGACCTTCGCGGTGCCCGACGGCGCCTGCGACAGTCATCATCATATTTACGATCCGCGCTTTCCCTATAATCCAAAGGCGGTGCTGACGCCGCCCTACGCCACCGTCGCTGATTACAAGGTGCTGCAGAAGAAACTCGGTACCAGCCGCAACGTGATGGTGCAGCCCAGTACCTATGGCACCGACAATAGCTGCCTGCTGGATGTGCTGGCCCAGATGGGCGAGAACGCCCGCGCGGTCTGCGTTGTCAACAGCGCGGTCACCGATGCGGAGCTGAAGCGTTTGCACGCCGCCGGTACGCGCGGGGTGCGGGTGCAGTTCGGGCTTGGCAATCCGGTGGGCGCCGACGAGGTGATGCCGCTGGCTAAACGCATCGCGGCGCTGGGCTGGCATATCCAGTGCAACATGCCGCCGGAGCAACTGGTGCAGATGGAACAGGTTTTCCTCGATCTGCCGGTGCCGGTGATCATCGATCATCTGGGCCGCGCCGTGGATGACAAGGGCCCGCAATATGTCACCGTGCGCAAGCTGCTGGACAGCGGCCATGGCTGGGTGAAGGTCTCCGGCGCTTATCTGTATGGCGGCGGCACATCGCCCGACTATGTCGGCGCCAGCGCTGCGGCGATGGGCTATATCAAGGCGGCGCCCGAGCGCTGTGTCTGGGGCAGCGACTGGCCGCATCCTGATGCCACCAAGAAGCTCAACCCGGTGGCGGTGCCCGATGATGTCACCTTGCTGAACCTCATGGCCAGGTGGGCGCCGGACGCCAAAATGCGCCATCGTATTTTGGTCGAGAATCCGGAAAAGTTTTACGGCTTCGATCCCAAGAAGCGCCCAAAATCGAATTAGGTGGGGCGCTTTAGGCCAGCATCGCCTCATAAGCGGTTTCTATATTCTTGCGGAAGCGCTCGCTGTCGAACAGCGGGGTGGTGGTCCGGTTGCGCGCCAGCTTCTCCTTGGTGGCTTTCAGCAGTGCCGGATTTTGCGCCAGCTCCAGCGCGAGGGCTTCATACAGTTGCGGCGATGCGGTCACCAGTTCGGGCAGGTTGATGGCCTTCAGCAGGCTGGATGCGACACGGCCGGGGAAGGCCTTGCCATAGCAGGTGACCACCGGCAGGCCCGCCCACAGCGCATCACTGCAGGTGGTGTGCGCATTGTAGGGCAATGTGTCCAGGAACAGGTCAGCCAATTGTTGCCGTGCCAGATGTTGTTCGGGCGGCAGCTTGGGCGCGAATATCAGCCGCACCGGATCGACACCGCGCACTTTGGCTTCGGCGCGCAGGTTATCGGCATGCGGCCCGTCCAGCAGCCACAGCAGGCTGCCATCCACCTGTGTCAGCAACCGCATCCAGATGTCGAACATCGCCGACGTAATCTTCCAGCTGTTGTTGAAGCAGCAAAAGACAAAGCCGCTGTCCGGCATGCCCGCCGCGGCCCGCGATGGCGGCGGCAGCACGACACGCGTCGCGTCATTGGCTTGGTAGCTGTCGGGCAGATGCACGATCTTTTCGCGGATATAGAGCTGCTGATCGGACGGCAGCGCGATGCGGTCCGCCAGGATCACGTCCATGAAATCAGCGCCTGTGGTACCGGGATAGACCAGATAATTCACCTGCACCGGCGCGGGACGCCACGCGAAGATACCCGGCCTTGCCTCGGCGGTATGGCCGTTCAAATCCAAGGCGATGTCGATCTCACGTTCGCGCAGCATGCGTGCCACTTCCGCATCGCTAAGCCCACGCACATCTTCGAAATGGTCGAAGACTTTCTTCAACCGCGCCCGCAAATGACTGCCGTCATCGGGACCGAAGGCGATGGCGGTGACTTCGAAACGGCTGCGGTCATGCCGCTCAAACAGTTCGACCATCAACTGGGCGGTGGGATGCTGGTGATAGTCGGCCGACAGATAGGCCAGGCGGATGCGGTCATGGCCATAGCGCCGCACATCGCGCAGCGCCGGGCGCTGGGGCACGAACATTCGCACCAGGTTTTCGGCGCAGCGCCGCTGCAGGGCGGCATCGTCGCTATAGCCCATAAGCACAAAAGGCTGGATCACGGCGCGGCCGCCGGGCGCATTCTGGATCACCTGGGGTGTCAGCGCCTCGACGCGTTTGAAGTCGCAGACAATGCGCGCCACCTGGGCCGCGCCGTTCAGGGCATGGGGGTGCGCAGGGTTGGATTTCAGTGTCGCTTCGTAAGCCGCCAGCGCTTCGCCCGTCCGGCCCAGATCGCGCAGCACATTGGCTTTGACATAC
>JAPLPI010000348.1 GCA_026400305.1 Alphaproteobacteria bacterium
ACTTTCATGTGCGGTGTCAGCGAGGTCAGCGGGTCCTGGAAGATCATGGTGATCTTGTTGCCGCGCAGGGCATTCAGCCGCGTTTGCGAGGCGCCCAGGATTTCCTCGCCGCGGTATTTGACGCTGCCGCTGGCCCGGCCATTGGCGGCAAGCAGCCCAAAGGCCGCCAGAAATAGCTGGCTCTTGCCCGAGCCGCTTTCGCCCACCACCCCCAGGCATTCGCCGGGATTGATGACCAGGCTGGCATCCTTCACGGCATGGACTTCGCCATCGGGCAGGTCGAAGCGCACATTCAGGCCGGTGATTTCCAGGAGCGCGCTCATCGGTCTTTAGGGTCCAATGCGTCGCGTAGCCCATCGCCGACATAATTGAAGCAGAACAGGGAGATGGCCATGAACAGGGCCGGGAACAGCAGCATCCATGGCGCGGTTTCCATCTGGTCGGCGCCATCGGAAATCAGCACGCCCCAGCTAGTCAACGGCTCTTGAATGCCAAGGCCCAGGAAGGACAGGAAGCTTTCCGTCAGGATAACGCCGGGCACCGTCAAAGTGACATAAACCATCACCGGCCCCACGACATTGGGAATGACATGGCGGGTGATGATGGCGAAGGGCCCGACGCCGCCGGCGCGCGCCGCCTCGATGAACTCCTTCTGCTTGATGCTCAAGGTCTGGCCGCGCACGATCCGCGCCATAGTCAGCCATTCCACTGCGCCGATGGCGACGAACAACAGGATGAAATTGCGGTCGAACAACACCATCAGGATGATGACGAAGAAGACGAAAGGCAGGGAATACAGAATATCTACCACCCGCATCATCAGTGCGTCCACGCTCCCGCCCAGATAGCCGGCGGTCGCGCCATACAGAACACCGATCAGCAGTGACACCAATGTCGCCACCAGCCCCACTGCCAGCGACACACGCGCCCCTAACAGCACCCGCACGAACAGGTCACGGCCCACGGAATCCGTTCCAAAGATGTGACCCGGTGCGCGGCAGGCCGCTACTACTGGCCACCAGTTCGGCGCGCAGGCGATGATGTCGTAATTCACTTCATTATAAGCATAAGGCGATAGAAGCGGCGCGAGGAGCGCCACGGCCGCGATCAGTGCCAGGATGATGATGCCGGCCATGGCGGCGCGGTTGCGAACCAGCCGCCGGCGCGCATCCACCCAAAGGCTGCGGCCCTGGACCTCTTCGCTGGGTTTGAGTGTCTGCCTCGTCGCGATCATGCCAGCCGCACCTTCGGATCGAGGATGCCGTAGACGATGTCGGCCAGCAGGTTGAGCAGGATGACCAGCGCCGCGTAGCAAATCACCACGCCCATCACCAAGGTATAGTCGCGGTTCAGTGCCCCCTGGATGAAATAGCGGCCGATTCCCGGCAGGCCGAAGATCTGCTCCACGATCAGCGAACCGGTGAGAATGGCGGCCAACGCGGGCCCCAGGTAACTCACCAGTGGCAGCACTGCGGCGCGCAAGGCGTGGCGCACCACGATGTGTGAAACTGGCAAGCCCTTGGCGCGGGCGGTGCGGATATAATTGGCGCGCAGCACTTCCACCATCGAGCCGCGCATCAGCCGCGACACCACCGCTATCTGTGGCAAGGCAAACACAGTCACCGGCAGGATCATGTTGGCCAGCGCACCGTCATTCCAGCCGCCCACCGGCAGTGAAAAATCATGGCCGAAGATCGACACGCCATAGATGCCGAACACTAGGGTCAATAGCGGCGCGGTGACGAAGGTCGGAATGGTGATGCCTAGCATCGCCACGCCCATCACCGAATAATCCTGCCAGCGGTTTTGGCGCAGCGCCGCCATCACCCCCAGAAACGTGCCCAGCAGCAGCGCCAATGTCATGGCGCAAAGACCCAGCCGCACGCTGACCGGCAAGCCGGTGGCGATCAGCTGGGTGACGGTGAAATCCTTGTTCTTGTAGGACGGGCCCAGGTCGCCATGCGCCAACTTGCCCAGGTAGAGAAAATATTGCTGCAACACCGGCTTGTCGAGGTCATAGGCCGCCTTGACGTTACGCTCCACTTCCGGCGGCAGACGGCGCTCGCTGTCGAAGGGGCCGCCCGGCGCGGCCCGCATCATGAAAAAGGTCAGGGTGACGATCACGAACAGAGTGGGGATCGCGCCCAGGATGCGGCGCAGGGCATAGGCCATCATTGCGAGACGAACTCCCGCCAGTGCGAGGCGATGGTTGCGCCATGCGCCAGCCACCAGCCGTCATCGACGGCAAAGGCGTGGCGGAAATTCTCCGGGGCGGTGGGCAGAAGCGGGCGCATGGCGATGCCGGTTTCCGGATTGTTGCCCACCAGCGCGATGGACGAGCGCCGCGCCGGTCCGTACGGCACCCAGTTCGCCATTCCCGCCAGCGGCGCGGAGCCTGTGGCATAGGCGATGTAATCCAGCGCGCGTTTCTTGTTGGAATTGCCGAGCGGGATCCCCAGCACGTCCAGTTCATACAGCTGGTGATCCCAGATCACGCCGGGGGTGTAGTCCTTCAGCTGCGCGACATCGCCGTTCAGCGCCGTGGCCATCACCGCCTGGCCGTTCTTCAACCGGCCCAGCGCACCAATGCTGTCATTTGCCCAGATGGGCTTCAGCACGGTGAGCTTGGCAAAGGCGCGGTCTAGCCCTTCGGGGGTTTCCAACGTCTTGTAGACATCGCCCGGCGCCACGCCGTCTGCCAGAAGCGCCATCTCCAGGTTGAACTTGGGCGCGGCGCGGTTCAGCGCCCGCTTGCCAGGAAAGGCTTTGGTGTTGAAGAAATCCGCCAGGCTGGCGGGCGCGCGCTTCAGGCCGGGCGCGAACACCATCACCTGGGAATCGACCATGCCGCCGACCCAGCAGGGTCCGATGGCGCCGGGCACCAGGTCTTGCCGCGCCGGGCTGTTGTCCGCGCCCGGCGGCAGCATCGCAGAATCGATCTTTTCTAGAAGCTCCTGTTTGCAGGCCAGGACCGCCACCGGCAGTTCCATGTCGATAACGTCAGCCTTGAACTGGTGCTTCTCGACCATCGCGGTGATGTTCTTGATGTCGCCATCCCACAAAGCGGTGCGCACATCCACGCCCCGCTCGGCGCCATAGGGGCGCATCTGTGCGGAGACCTGGGCGCGGCCATAGGCGCCGGACCAGGTCATCACGGTCAGGATGGGGGCAGGACGGGTCTGGAAATACAGCAGGCCGACAACCGCGATCAGGAGAAAAGCCAGCAGGAATAGAATGGGATGCCGCAACTTCTTCATGCGGCTGACACTAGCTTACGAACGTGAAACTTACAGTTCCATTTCGTAGCCCAGGCCACCGATGCGCTGTCTACCGGATTGTTCAGGCAGTTTCTCTGAATGGTCCCGAACACTGCGCAGCTATGGGGGGCGTGGATGGTCTGCGTCTAGCGATACATGGCGGTGAGGCGCGAAGTCTCGTCCAGCGTCAGGGCAAAGCCCGCCATCATGCTGTAGGCTGGATCCCAGCGGCCCTGGTGCATGTTGGTGTTGCCGCCGCCGGCGAAGTTGAGATCGGTGTGGATCACGCCCACGCCCATGCCGACAAAGGGCTGGATCGGAATTTCCAGCGGCATGGGAATGTCCCACAGGATGTTCATCACGGCGCCGGCGCTCTGGCTGCGGCCGCCGCCCGCGGCCAGGGAGCCGCGCAGCTGGGTCGCAGGCGTGGTAGGGGCCCAGGTGGTGACGTGGTTGCCGCTTAAGGCGTAGCTACCGCGGATGCCCGCATAGACGCCGCTGGTGACGCCATCGCTTTCGGGGTGGGCGATCGCCGGGCCGGCCGCAGCCAGCAAAAGGGCCGTGATCAATGCCTTGCGCGCGGCCATGCCAAAATCGCCTGGATTCCTGAAGTTTGAAGGTGGCCCGGGTTGGTTAATGAAAGGCTAATTTACGCGGCTTTGGCGGGCCTAAAGCCTTGCTTTTGCTATGGCCCGCCCATAGAACGCCGGTTCCCTGCGTCCCGTAGCGTGTGCAGTTGTAGCTCAGTTGGTTAGAGCGCCGGATTGTGGATCCGGAGGTCGGTGGTTCAAGCCCACCCAACTGTACCATTTTTCTCAAATGCTTAGCCTTTTTCGCTGCGCGTCGGCGTGCGGCTGGTGGGAGTGTCGGGTGGGACTTCACCCTTTGCCACCTTTCATAATTCCAAACATTGGGCGTGTCGTTGCAAGGTCCGCAGCATCGCGCATCACCTGGTCCGCCACTTCGACACAGCCAGATGTCGTCTTGTAATTGCTGTCTCGCGCGAGGCGCTGCGCTGCCAAGAAGCCCAGGATGGCCCCGCGTCAAGATGCCCCGCTAGTTCTTGAACAGGACAGCCTCGGAAACACCATTCCGCTGGAGAAGCGCACCGAAGACAACCAGCAAAAAGCGCGTGCATTGACTCTGATGGCGGTGGCATTGCTGCTGGCGGCCTCTGCTGCCCAGGCCCGCTCGATGCTCTATGTCGCCAACAGCCAGGGCGACGACATCACCGTCATTGACCTGGCGACGCAGAAGATAACCACCACTTTCAAGGTCGGTCCCATCGTTCACGGCGTATGCGCTCAGGCCGATGGCCGGCGCGCTTTTGCCACCATTGAATCCGAGCATGCGCTGAAGGTGATCGATACCAAGAGCAACACCGTCACCGACACCATTGCGCTGGGCGGCCAGCCCAACGAATGCGCCGCCACTAGCGATGGCCATTATGTCGTGGTGCCGCTGCTGGCGCCCGCCAACAGCGCCGTGATCGTGGACATGACGGCGAAGAAGATCGTCAAGACGCTTCCGCTGCGCCATCCGCACAACTGCTTCACACCCGAAGGTGGCAGCAACACGGTGGTCTATTGCGAGGAGCGAGATGCCTATCGCATCAACCGCATCGACATGAAGACCATGGAATATACCAACATGGTGCGGGTGGCGGGAGACCCGCGTCCCTTCATCGTAACCCAGGACGAGAAGACGCTTTACACCGCCCTGAGCGGGCTGCACGGCATGGCGATCATCGATATTCCCAGCAAGACCATGGCGCAGGTCATGCTGCCGCCCATGCCCTGGATGAATTGCCGGGTCGAGCCGCCCAACACGCCTGTGCACGGCATCACCATGACGCCGGATGGTAAAAAAATCTGGATCACCTCGGTGTCCGACAGCGGCGTCTATGTCTACGACATTGCCAGCGGCAAGTTGGGCAAGAAGCTGACCGTGGGCGAGTGTCCCAACTGGATCAGCATCTCCAGGGATGGAAAATATGCCGGCGTCAGCAACGCCGATACCGACGACGCTTCCATCATGGATGTGAAAGCGGAGAAAGAAATTGCCCGCATCAAGGTCGGCAAGGCGCCCAAGCGCGTGCTTGTGATCGACGTGCCGCAGGACTGACAACAAGACTTATAGGAGATTAGCATGCGCAGGATCGTGATTGCGCTGGCAGTGATGCTGGCTTCGGGTGGGGCGTTGGCCGCCGATGCGGTGAAGAAGGATCAGGGCATTCTGGCCCGCCTCTATGCCAATACCGGCGTCTACAACAAGTCAGCCACGGGTAAGGTGCCGGGCTTTGTTTCCGATCCCGCCTGGCCTGCTCCGTTGCCGCACAGCTGGCTTCTGGGGCAGATCGCCGGTCTGTATGTCGACCATCACGATCACATCTGGGTTTATAACCGCCCGCGGACCATGACCACCGATGAAGCGGCGCTGGATACCAGCGGCGGTTCGGGCGGCAAAAACGGCCTGGGCTTTGCCCGTCCGAATGGGGCGCAGGCGGATTGCTGCAATGCCGCGCCCTCGGTGCTGGAATTTGATACGACAGGAAAGCTACTGCGCGCCTGGGGTGGCCCGGCCGATCCGGGTTGGCTGGAGAGCCATTGCAAGGCGTCTGAGGGTTGCATCTGGCCCAACAGCGAGCATGGCATCTATATCGATCATAACGACAATGTCTGGATCGCGGGCAATGGCGCCAAGCCGGTGGATCCGGCTTCAGCCTGGACGTCGCACAAGGATGGCGCCGACGGTTTTGTCCTGAAGTTCGACATGAACGGCAATTTCAAGATGCGCATCGGCGGCACGCCCACGGCGCCGGCCAGCAATGACACCAATGGCGGCATCAACGGCACGCCGCTGCTGTATCTGCCGGCCGACATGGTGGTGGATGCCAAGACCAACCGGCTTTATATCGCTGACGGTTATTTCGGCGCCTATGGCGGCAATCCGGTGGATGATGCCGCCGCGGCGGCGGCCGGCCGCTGGCTGCCCGATGCGGCCAAGGGGAACAGGAAGCCCGCCTTCTTCCGAAACCCGGTCCACTGCATCAAGCTGGCCGACGACGGCAAGATCTATGTTTGTGACCGCGGCAATGATCGCATCCAGGTATTCGACAAGAACAGTGCCGAATTGGGAAAACCGTGCAGCAATCCGGATGGTGTGGCGGGCAAGTGTGGCTTTGTCGCCGAGCGCTGGATCAGCGGCAACACCGAAACCATTCCGGCCATGCCGGGCACATCGGTGTCGCTGAATTTTTCCAAGGACAAGGGACAGAGCTGTCTCTATGTCGGCGACAACTCCAACATGACGATCTACCTGCTCAACCGCGCCAATCTGCAGGAGCTGGGCCGTCTGGGACGCTCGGGCCGCAATGCCGGCCAGTTCCACTGGCTGCACCAGGTCAGCCTAGACAGTCAGGGCAACATCTATACGGCGGAAGTCGATACCGGAAAGCGCATCCAGAAATTCGTGCGCTATGGCGCTGTGGGATGCAGCGGCACCGGATCGGAGACGGTGGGCGGCGTTGTGGTGAAGTAAGCTAGGCGCGGCTGCGCCAGCCTTCCCATTGCAGCCATGCGGTGATCACCACGCACAGGCTCGCCGTGATGATGGCGGCGGCCTCCAGGCTTTCGATGCCGATCAGGTACCCGAAGGTGTGGCACACCGTTAGCGCGAAGCATCCATAGTTCCAGCGTTGCAGGCTTTTCCAGCCCGGCAGGCCCAGTGTGCGCAGCGAAGCGTCGTTGGACGTGACCAGCAGGGCCAGCAGGATCAGGGCCGCGAACAGGCCGGTGAAATTTGCAAAGCCAAACATGTCATGCCGTATCGGCAGTAGATGTTCGTTGCCCTTCTCATAGACGTAATAGAGCCATGGCCGCCCGCGCAGATGCACGCATTGGCCCACCCCTGCATGCAGTGCGCCCAGGATTCCCGCCCAGATGCCGATATCGCGGCGCAGATCCACGGACAGCGCTGGCGGCTTGCGGGTCAGGACACGC
>JAPLPI010000065.1 GCA_026400305.1 Alphaproteobacteria bacterium
GAACTGACACGCAACCAGGTCGTGGTGCCCTATCTGTTTGAGGTGCGTGAGGTGAATGGCAAGATCAACCCGGTGAAGGAGCGCGAGATCATCCGCGCCGCGGGACCGACCGTGCATCCCCATACCGGCAAGCAAGCAGGCCAGATCAATGCTTAATCCGCTGGCAAAGCAAGTCGATCCCAACATGTACCGCTATGACGAGTTCGACGCCCAGTTCGTCGGCGAGCGGGTGGAGCAGTTCGCCGGCCAGGTGGCGCGCCGCCTGTCGGGCGAACTCACCGAAGACCAGTTCAAGCCGCTGCGCCTTATGAACGGGCTGTACCTGCAGCTGCACGCCTACATGCTGCGGGTGGCGGTGCCTTACGGCACCCTGTCGTCGAAACAGATGCGCAAGCTGGCGCACATCGCCCGCACCTATGACAAGGATTTTGGGCACTTCACCACCCGCACCAATCTGCAGTTCAACTGGATCAAGCTGGTCGATGTGCCCGCGATACTGCGCGAGCTAGCGGATGTGGAAATGCATTGCATCCAGACCTCCGGCAACTGCGTGCGCAACGTCACCGCCGACCAGTTCGCCGGCGCCACCGACGAAGAGATAGAGGATCCGCGCCCGCTGGCAGAGATCATCCGCCAATGGTCCAGCCTGCATCCCGAATTCGCCTTCCTGGCCCGCAAGTTCAAGATCGCCGTCGGCGCCTGCGAGAAGGATCGCGCCGCGCTGCAGTATCACGACATGGCGGTCCAGATCGTGAAGAATACGCAAGGCCGGATCGGCTACAAGGTGATGGCGGGCGGCGGCATGGGCCGCACCCCCTATATCGCCCATGTGATGAGCGAATTTGTGAAGCGCGATGATATCCTCGCGTATCTGGAAGCGGTACTTCGCGTCTACAACCAGGACAGCCGCCGCGACAACATTCACAAGCAGCGCATCAAAATCCTGATCAACGCGATCGGGCCCGAGGAAATGCGCAAGCGCATAGAGCGCGAGTTCAACGAGATCAAGCGCGCCGGCACCATGCAGCTGCCGCAGGACGAGCTGGACCGCATCACCGCCTATTTCACGTCGCCCAAGTTCGAGACCGGCCTGTCCGACGAAATGCCGCAAGCCGGCCAGGATTTCGCCAACTGGGTGAAGACCAATGTGAGCAAGCACCGCGCGCCGGGCTATGCCATAGCCACCATCACCCTGAAGACGCCGGGCCAGGTGCCGGGTGACGCCACCTCGGCCCAGATGGACGTCATCGCCGACCTGATGGACCAGTTCAGCGTAGGCGAAGTACGCGTGACCCATGAACAGAATCTGGTGCTGCCGCATGCCCGCAAGAAGGACCTGCCGGCAATTTTTGCGAAACTGAAGGAACTGGATTTCGCGTCTCCCAATGCCGGACTGATCACAGACATCATCGCCTGTCCGGGGCTGGACTATTGCGACCTAGCCAATGCGCGCTCCATCCCGATCGCCCAGGCCATCGCCAGGAAGTTCGAGAATCTGGATCGCCAGCACCAGATCGGCGAACTGAAGATCAAGATTTCCGGCTGCATCAATGCCTGCGGCCATCACCATGCCGGCCACATCGGCATCCTGGGTGTCGACAAGAAGGGCGTGGAATTCTACCAGCTGGTGCTGGGCGGTTCGGGCGCCGAAGACGCCAGCATCGGCGAAATCATGGGGCCCGGTTTCGGCGAACATGATATCGCCGACGCGGTCGAGCGGGTGGTGAATGTCTATATCGCCCAGCGCAAGGACGGGGAACGCTTCCTGGACACCTATCGTCGGCTGGGCATGGCGCCGTTCAAGGACGCCGCTTACGGGAAAGTCGCGGCGTGACCAAGCTGATCAAAAGTGGCGCCTACGCGCAGGACGTCTATGCGCCCGTGGCCGATGATGCCGCGCTGCCCGATGGGCCGGTGCTGGTGTCGCTGGCGCGCTTCAACGAGGATCGCGACACATTGCTGGCGCGCAACACGACAGTGGGTATTCGCCTGCAGTCGAGCGAAAATCCCGAACAGCTGGGTGCGGACGTGCATCACTTCGCACTGATCGCGTTGGAGTTTCCCAAATTCCGCGACGGCCGCGCCTTCTCCTGGGCACGCATCTTGCGCACCCGTTTGGGCTTTATCGGCGAAATCCGCGCCGTGGGCGATTTCCTTTATGACCAAGTGAATTATCAGCACCGTGTCGGCTTCGATGCCTGGGAAGTATCGGACAATTTTACGGTCGAGATGTTCCAGCGCGCCCTGACCGAGATGACCAACGTCTACCAGCCCTCGGCCGACGGCAAGAAGACCATCCGCGAGCTCCGGGCGGCGCGTTAACTCGCCATCAGGTTCGGCGTCACCCGGCCCGCATTCATCCACGGTTCATCTAAATTACGCCTTATTCAGCGGCGGAGGGTCCGTAGCCACCCTAAGCTGCGGCCAAATTTCGAACCAAAGGAATTTCACATGCGCAAAGCCCTTCTCCCCATGGTCGCCAGCCTTGCCCTGTACGGCGCAGCCACCGTGGCCCTGATTGCCACCAATGCCCATGCCGCCCAGACCGCCAAGCCAACGATGCTCGCCCTGATCGGCAGCGATGCCGGCGCCGCCGCGCGCAAACCGATGATGATCGCGCAACTGGCCCCCGGCGACAGCGGCGGCTCCCATTCCGAAGTTGGGCCGCCGCCAGGAATGCGAGATGGCATGGAAGGCCGCATAATGCGCCGCGGCCAGATGTGCCAGGACATGTATGCTCATAAGGTCGGCGAGCTGGCCTTTCTGGAAACCAGGCTGTCGCTCACCGCCAGCCAGGAACCGCTGTTCGCGCGCTGGAAACAGACCAGCCTGCAAATCGCCAAGCAGCATGCCGGCGCGTGCGCCACCCGCGAACGCCGCGAGCTCGGTGAGCGCCGCGGTATGATGGCCCGGTTGAACATAGAAGAAACCATGCTCAAGCGCCGCCTGGCCGACATCGATGCGGAACGGCCGTCCCTAGACGCCCTCTATGCTTCGCTCAGTGCCGAACAGAAGCAGGAGTTCGGCCAGGCCGCCATGCGCGCCATGGGTCCGGGCAGAGGTCCGATGGGTCACGGCCCGATGGGGGACATGCCCCCGCCAGCGCCCCCGCAATAGCAATCAAACTGTCATGAAAAAGGCTGCGCCCGCGTGCGCAGCCTTTTTTCTTGCGCGAACGGCTCCGAAGGCCCAAAACGCCAAACCATGAACGCGCCAAACCGTTTCGACGCCCTGCCCCACTTCGCGACTGCCATGAAGGCGATCGAAAGTCTCAAGCCGACCGAGCCGCTGTATCTGGTGCAACCCGACAAGTTCGCCGGCGCCGCCAAGCAGTTCCTGGACGGGTTTCCGGGCGACGTTCTGTACGCGGTGAAGGCCAATCCGCACCCGATCGCGATCACCAATCTATGGAATGCCGGCATCCGCCATTTCGACACCGCCAGCCTGGGCGAGATCGAGGCGGTGAAAAGTCTGTTCCCCGGCGCCATCTGCCATTTCATGGCGCCGGTGCGCCTGCCGGGACAGGCTAAGGCGGCCTTCGAGAAACACGGCGTCACCGACTTTGTCGTCGACAGCGCCGCGGAGCTGGACAAGCTTTTGTCCGAGACCGGCAAGCCTGCGAAGCTGCGCGTGTTCGTGCGGCTGGTGGCGCAGCTGGGCGGCGCGCTGCTGGAAATGTCCAGCAAGTATGGCTGCCGTCCTGAGGAAGCCGCCAAGCTGCTCAAGCGCGTGCGGGTGGCCGGCGCGGCGCCCTGCCTGACCTTCCATGTCGGATCGCAATGCCTGTCGCCCTTTTCCTATGCCCAGGCGATCGAGATCGCCCAGCGCACCATCGCGCTGTCGGGGGTGGAAATCGCGGCGCTGGATATCGGCGGTGGATTCCCGGCCGCCTATTCGGGACAGGAGCCGCCGCCCTATCACTGGTATTTCGACATGATCAAGGAAGCGCTGAACACGCTGGGGCCGGCCAAGCTGAATATCATGTGCGAGCCGGGCCGCGCCTTGTGCGCGCCGGGCATTTCGCTGGTGACCCAGGTGGTGATGCGCCGCGGCGACCGGCTCTACATGAATGACGGCATCTATGGCAGCTTCGACGAGCAGCGCTTCATCAGTTTCGACGAGGATTATCCGCCCACCGGCATTACGCTGGACACGCGCGGCAAGGCCAAGCTTCTGAGCGGCGAGAAGCTCCCCTTCCGTGCTTATGGTCCCACCTGCGACAGCGCCGATGTGCTGCCGCGCCCGGTGCTACTTCCCGACAGCATCGCCAATGGCGATTACGTGCTGTTCGGCGCGATGGGAGCCTATACGGTGTCGTCGCGCTCGCCGTTCAATGGCTATTACCCGGACAGTTGGGCAGTCATCGGCTGATATTTACTTCCTGTTAAGTATCGCGGCGCGGTGGCGCTGATTTTTCACGACAAACGAAACGTTAAGAGTGATGCGCCAGCATGTCCTTGCAAAGGATATCGCCATGACCGCTTCGCAAAAGCTTTCCCACCTGCTGCAGCTGGCCGACCAGGGCCCGGCCCTGCGCGCCGCGCTGGCGGAAGAAGTGGCCGAGCTGCTCACAGCCTGGCCGTCCGATTATCCCGACAGCATGCGCTGTGTGTGCGAGGCCTTGCTAGCCAAGGCGGCCCGCGATGTCGATTGCGCCACCCGCGCCTGCCTGCGCGTGCAACTTTATTCCGATCCCGAACTGTCGGGGCGCGTGCTGCCGCGCGAATCCACGGCGCAGACCCTGGTTGATGCCGCCCGCCGCGACGAAGGCCTGCGCGATGCCCTGGCGCAGAGCCTGGGCGTGGACGACACGATGGTAGTGCAGATACTGAACGATGAAAGCGGCGCCGCGCTGGCGGTGGCCTGCAAGGGCGCCAACATTGAACGCGCGGCGTTTTCGGCGCTGGCCTTGCTGGTCCGCCCGGGCTGCGACCGCGCCCATGCCTTTGCCGTGCTGGACGCCTATGACATCGTGCCGATGAGCGAAGCCACCCGCGTGCTGCGCGGCTGGCGCGAAGGCGCAAGCGTCGCGGCCTAGCCCCCGGAGCGTCGACGAGAGCTGGAGCGGCCTAAATCAAGACACCGCGTTGACTTCGTGGCGCTCGCGGGTCTTCAGGAATTTCACATTCGGAAAACGCTCAGCAACATAGCCGATTTCCCAGGCGCTCTTGGACAGGAACACCGGCGCGCCGTCACGGTCGGTCGCCATGCCGCCCTTGTTGGCGTTTGAGAATTTTTCCAGTTCCGCCTCACTGCCCGCCAACCAGCGGGCGGCGTCGTAAGGCGAAGCTTCCAGTTCAGCGTCCAGGTCGTATTCGGCCACAAGCCGCGACTTGAGAACGTCCAGCTGCAGCGCGCCCACGACACCGACGATCCACTGCGAACCGATGGCCGGCTTGAACACCTGGGTGACGCCCTCTTCCGCCAAACTCTCCAGCGCACGCGCCATGTGCTTCTGCTTCATGGGATCGGACAAGCGCACCCGGCGTAGGATTTCCGGCGCGAAGTTTGGAATGCCGGTGAACACCAAATTTCCCGATTC
>JAPLPI010000262.1 GCA_026400305.1 Alphaproteobacteria bacterium
ACATCACCGACGTGGACGACAAGATCAACGAACGCGCCGCCCAGCGCGGTATCTCGATCCGCGAGCTGACCGAGGAAACTACGCGCATCTATGAAGAAGACGTAGCGGCGCTGGGCAACCTGCCCCCGTCCGTGACGCCGCGCGCCACCGAGCATATCGCCCAGATGATCCGTATCATCGAGGAACTTATCGCCGCCGGGCATGCTTATGCCGCGCAAGGCCATGTGCTGTTCAACGTTTCGTCCAAAGCCGATTACGGCAAGCTGTCGCGCCGCAGCGTGGACGAGATGCTGGCCGGCGCGCGCGTGGAAGTGGCGCCCTACAAGCAGAACTCCATGGACTTTGTGCTGTGGAAGCCGTCGGACGCGAATGCGCCCGGCTGGGATTCACCCTGGGGCCGTGGGCGTCCGGGCTGGCATATCGAATGCTCTGCCATGGCCGGGGAATATCTGGGCCAGACCTTCGACATTCATGGCGGCGGCATCGATCTGCAATTTCCCCATCACGAGAATGAGATTGCCCAGAGCGAGGGCGCCCATCATGGCGCGCCGCTGGCCAATGTGTGGATGCACAACGGCTTCCTGCAGGTGGAAGGCGAAAAGATGTCCAAGAGTCTGGGTAACTTCTTCACCATCCGCGACCTGCTGGCCGACTGGCCGGGCGAGGTGCTGCGCTTCAACATGCTGCGCACCCACTATCGCCAGCCTATCGACTTCACCATCGCGGGCCTCAAGGAAAGCTGGAAGACGCTGGCGCGCTGTTACGAGGTGACCGAGTCCCTGGTCGATCTGGCGCCGAACGCGGCCTTTTTCGAAGCCTTGTCGGACGACCTCAATACCCCGGCGGCCATCGCCAGCCTGCACCAGGCCGATGAGATGGCTCTGGCGGGTGGGCTGGGCTTTCTGGGCTTCTCCAATGTCCAGATCAAGATCGCCAGCAAGGCCAAGGTGGACATCGCTGCGATCGAGGGCGCCATCGCCGCCCGCAACGCCGCCCGCAAGGCGAAAGACTTCAAGAAATCGGACCGCATCCGCGACGAGTGGCTGGCCAAGGGCATCGTCTTCAAGGACGGGCCGCAAGGCACGACCTGGGAGGTCAAGAAGTGACCGCCCCAAAAGAACGCCTATATATCTTCGACACCACCTTGCGCGATGGCGCCCAGACCCAGGGCGTGGATTTCTCGGTCGAGGACAAGCGCCAGATCTCGCTGGCGCTTGATCAACTGGGCTTGGATTAGATCGAGGGCGGCTGGCCCGGCGCCAATCCCACCGACACCGCATTCTTTGGTGATCGCCCGCCCCTGAAGCGTGCCCGCTTCACCGCTTTCGGCATGACCAAGCGGGCCGGCCGCAGCGCCGCCAATGATCCGTCTTTGGCCCAGGTTTTGGACGCGGCCGCGGATGCCATCTGTCTGGTGGGCAAGACCAGCGCCTATCAGGTGCGGGTGGCGCTGGAAATTTCGATGGACGAGAATCTCGACAATATCGCCCGCTCGATGGAAGCGGTTGCCGCGAAAAAGCGCGAGCCCCTGTTTGACGCTGAGCATTTCTTCGACGGTTACAAGGAAAATACGGACTACGCCCTGTCGTGCCTGAAAGCCGCCCATGACGCCGGCGCCAAATGGCTGGTGCTGTGTGACACCAACGGCGGCTCCATGCCGGAAGATGTTTATCGCATCGTTAGCGACGTAATGGCCCGGTTGCCCGATGCGAACCTGGGCATTCATGCCCATAACGACACCGAACAGGCTGTGGCGGTCTCGCTGGCCGCCATCCGCGCCGGCGCCCGCCAGGTGCAGGGCACCTTGAACGGGCTAGGCGAACGCTGCGGCAATGCAAACCTTTGCGCCCTCTTGCCCAACCTGATGCTGAAAGAGCCGTTCGCCTCGCAGTTTGAAACCGGCGTGACCAAAGACGGCCTGGCGCAGTTGACCCATGTTTCGCGGCTGCTGGATGAAATCCTCAACCGGGCGCCCAACCGCTATGCCGCCTATGTCGGCGCGTCAGCCTTCACGCACAAGGGCGGGCTGCATGTCTCGGCTGTGGTCAAGGACCCGCACACCTATGAGCATGTGCCGCCGGAATCGGTGGGCAACAAGCGCACCATGCCGGTTTCGGCCCAGTCGGGCCGCGCCAATGTCGCCGCCAATATGGTGACCGAAGGCGGCGATCTTTCGAGGCTGCTGCAGGACGTCAAACGCCGCGAGTTCGAAGGCTATAGCTATGACGATGCCGCCGCCTCGTTCGAGCTTTTGGCGTTGCGCCAGCAGAACAAGCTTCCGCGCTATTTCACCGTCGAACAGTTCAGCGTCACGGTGGAAAGCCTGAAAGGCCCGTCCGGTGAACTGGTCTCGCGCTCCAAGGCGGCGGTGGAACTGATGGTGGCGGGCGAAAAGATCCGCAGCGCCGGCACCGGCAACGGTCCGGTCAACGCGCTGGACGCGGCGCTGCGCAATGATCTG
>JAPLPI010000021.1 GCA_026400305.1 Alphaproteobacteria bacterium
GACCGGACGCGCCTTACAATCCCAAGCCCAACAAGCGGATCGGCCAGCCGCAGGAAGGCCCCGATACTCCCAAGCTCACCATCTACATGGACGACATGCTGAGTGAGGCGGAGGCGATCCGCATCAAGCAGCTTGGCATCAACTGGATCGACGCCCAGGCCGTGCCGGAGCAGCCCTGGGGCATGGACTATCTGCGGCCGCGCGTGGACGCACTTAAGAAGCACGACATGCATATCGGCATCATGATGATCCGCTGGTCCTACAAGGGCGGCATGGATCCGGAGATGAACAAGATCGTGCGTGGCCTGCCGGGCCGGGACGAGGAAATCGCCAAGATCAAGCAGACCATCGTAAATATGGGCAAGCTGG
This sequence comes from Alphaproteobacteria bacterium, assembly GCA_026400305.1. Taxonomy (GTDB): domain Bacteria; phylum Pseudomonadota; class Alphaproteobacteria; order Micropepsales; family Micropepsaceae; genus Rhizomicrobium. Next base: position 370 of record JAPLPI010000021.1, read on the forward strand.
GCATTCCGGTCCTAGAATGGAATTTCTACACCCATCGCGCCACCGACGGTTACAAGCAGGTGCCGGGCCGGGGCGGCGCCGGTTACTCCGAATTCCGGTATGACCGCATGAAGGACCTGCCGCCGCTGCCGGCGGACGGCGCGGTGCAGAATTACGAAGATACCTGGAAACACATGACCTACTTCCTCAAGGAAGTGATCCCGGTGGCAGAAAAGAACAACGTCATCATGTCGGTCCATCCCAACGATCCGCCGGCCCCGATGAGCCGCGGCTCGGCCCAGGTGCTGAACAGCTTCAATGACTGGAAGCGCCTGGTGGAGACGGTGAATTCGCCGTCGAACACCATGACCTGGGACTGTGGCGTCACCCGCGAGCTTGGCGAAGACCCCATTGTAGTGGGCAACTGGCTGGCCAGCCGCAACCGCATCGGCCAGGTGCATTTCCGCAATGTCGTGATGCGCAAGCCGCGCGAAGACTATACCGAAGTCTTCCCGGACGACGGCGACAACGACATGTTCGAAGTGATGAAGCTACTGGTGAAGAACAACTACAAGCACACTATCTTCCCCGAGCATCCCCGCGGGCTAGACACCGACAAGCTGCTTCCCAAGGAAGCCCAGACCACCAACTCCGGCTGGGCCTATGATGTGGGCCATTGCCGCGCGATGCTGCAGATCGCGCTGCGCCAGGTGCGCGGCCTGTAAGCTTCCTGCCGAACCGGCAAAAGAAAATGCCCCGCATCTTGCGATGCGGGGCCTTATTCTTTTCAGAAAGGCTTACTGCTTGACGATCTGGCCGTCCGGCAGGCGCACTTCGCCCCAGCCGCCATTCATCGGATCGGTGCGGTTGAAGGGATGCTTGGCTGCGGCTGCTTCGTCGATCTCCATGCCCCAACCCGGCTTGTCGTTAGCCCACAGATAGCCGTTCTTCATTTCCGGCACGCCATGGAAGATTTCCCGCGTCGCGTCGTTTATTTCCGAATATTCCTGGATACCGAAATTGGTGATGCTGAGGTTCAGGTGCGTCATCGCCATGTGGCCGATGGGCGAGACGTCACCCGGGCCGTGAAAGGCTGTGCGGACGTTGAAGATCTCGCCGAACGCCGCAACCTTGCGGGCCGGGGTCAGGCCGCCCATCTGCGAAATATGCATGCGCATATAATCGATCAGGCGATCCTTGATCAGCGGCGTCCATTCATGGGGTGAGTTGAACAGCTCGCCCATCGCCAGCGGCGTGGAGGTCTGGTTACGGATGTTGGGGAACCACATGATGTCTTCGGGTGACAGCGGATCTTCCAGGAAGAACAGGCGGTACTGTTCCAGGTCCTTGCACAGCTGGACCGCTTCGCTGGGCGTGTAGCGCTCATGGGCGTCGTGCAAGAGCTCGATCTCCGGGCCCAGATCCTTGCGGGCCGCTTCGAACAGCGACAGGGCGCGCCGCTTGGCGCCTTCGCGCTCGAACACCGGGGCATTGTGCAGCGCCGGGATGCGGGTGCCGCCGGCGCGGCTGCCATAGCCGGCCATGCCGGGTACGCCGACCTGGATGCGGACATGGCGGAAGCCCTGGGCGATATATTTCTTGGCGGCATCGATGACTTCGGGAATTTCGCTGCCCGAAGCATGGCCGTAGGTATCGATTGCCTCGCGCGCCTTGCCGCCGAGCAACTGATAGACCGGCAGGCCGGCCTGGCGGCCCTTGATGTCCCACAGCGCCTGGTCCACGCCCGACATGGCGTTATTGAGGTCGGCCGCGTTGCGCCAATAGGACGAGTTGTAGAGCATCTGCCAGGTGTCTTCGATGCGGTCGGCCGGCTTGCCGAGCAGGAACGGGCGGATGTACTTCTCGACCGCCGGCTTCACCAGGTCGGCGCGCTGGGTGTAGGTGGCGCAGCCATAGCCATACAGGCCCGGCTGGTCGGTGGTGACCTTGACCACGGTCAGGCGCACACCCTGGGGGGCGCATTCAATGACCGAGACGTCGCGGATCTTGGGCGAAGGCATGCCGCGGGCGGCGCGGGCTACCGCGTCCTGCGCCTTGGCGTCCTTGGCTGCCACCATGCCCGCAGCAGCGGTGCTGGCCATCGCCGCGCCGAAAAATTTACGTCTATCCATAGTCTTTCCTCTTAGATTCAAAGTTTTTTTCGTTGGCGCGAACCTAAGTGGGTGAGGCGAAAACGGCAAGTTTTGTGTAGTTTATAGCTCTCACGTCCATGTTGCGACGCAACAGAAAGATCGACATGACAGACGCCTACATTCTTCCGCCGCCGCCGCAAGCTTCCGTCGCGGTCGCGGGCGAGATGCGCCGCTTTGCCGTGCGCCGCATCTTCTGCGTCGGACGCAACTATGCCGACCATGCCCGCGAAATGGGCGCCGATCCCACCCGCGAACTGCCCTTCTTCTTCTGCAAGCCGGCGGACGCGCTGGTGGCGGATGGCAGCACCATTCCCTATCCGCCCCAGACCAAAGACCTGCAGCATGAGGTCGAACTGGTGGTGGCCATCGCCAAGGGTGGCAGCAACATCGCGCGCGAAGAGGCGCTGGAACATGTCTTTGGTTACGGCGTCGGCATCGATTTCACCCGCCGTGATTTGCAGCAGGAAGCCAAAGACAAGAAACGCCCCTGGGACTGGGGCAAGGGCTTCGACCATTCCGCGCCCTGCAGCGCCATTCACCCAGCTTCAAAGATCGGTCATCCCGCAGAAGGCCGCATTCACCTGACGGTAAACGGCGCGGTGAAGCAGGACGGCAATTTGAACGAACTGATCTGGTCGGTGGCCGACGTGATCGCCTTTATTTCACAGTCCATGGCGCTGGCAGCCGGCGATCTGATCTATACCGGAACGCCTGCCGGTGTCGGACCGGTGGTGGCCGGCAAC
>JAPLPI010000356.1 GCA_026400305.1 Alphaproteobacteria bacterium
GGATGGCGCGCCGGTCGATGATTCAACGCTGTCGGTCAACTCCGGCAACTATCTCGAGAAGCACCTGCGCCAGGTGATCCACGACATCGAGCAGCGCTCGCCGGTGGAACTCATCGCCATCGGCATCGGCCATGACGTGACGCGCTATTACCGCAAGGCGGTGACCATCGTGGATGCCGAGCAGCTGGCCGGCGCCATGACGGAGCAGTTGATTACGCTGTTTGCGGAAGAAGCGGCGATAGGCGGACGGCGCAAACGCCGCGCTGCCTAGTAGCCGTTCATGCCGTGTAACGGCCGCATCGCCGGCCTTAGAAATGCGTAAAGTGCGAGAAGCAGCACACTTTTGCCGAAGAACAGCAGGAAATGCACCAGCGCTGATTGTACCCAGGCGTTCTCGCCGGCGAAAGCGGTCGGATAATAGACCGTGCTGAATACCAGCGACGCGGCGAAGGACGCCCACAGCGGCGGCACCCACCAGCGCGGCCCGAGCGCCGCCAGCAATTGGCCGAAGGCGTAAGGCGCGTCATAGCGGCGGTTAGTCAGATGCAGACAGTACCAGGCGATCGGCAGGATCAGGTCGCTGGTGGCAAGGATCGCATGCTGAAACATCGCGCCCGGCAGGATCAGGAAATCATCGGTGTAGAGATAGGCGGCTGCCTAGCAGCGTCACCATCAGGATCACGGGCAAAAGCAGCTTGGTGGCGATGCGGATGGGGCGTTTATAGCGTTTTCTGACGTCCTCGGGTCGGCAGCCATAGGCACGCTGACGCGGGGGCCAGGCCGCGTCGTCAGGCCCTTCATCGGATTCCAGCGCCGCCATCTGCATGCGGTGTGCGCCATTGCGGTAATCGTAAGCCTTCACAACACCCCAATCCCGCCCGGATGTTTCAATCCGGGACGTCATGACAAGTTTCGGGTATTGCCACGCAAGCGCGATGCCGCGTGGAGGACTTTCAGATTAACGGGAGGGGGAAGGCCTTAAGCGGCCTTGTCGGCGGTCTTCTTGGCGATGGCGCGCTTCAGGCGCAGGGCCTTGGGAGACAGCACGCCGTTCTTGCACTTCAGGATGAAGGTATCAATGCCGCCATTGCGGTCCACCGAACGCAGCGCGTTCATGGAGATCTTCAGCTTGTAGCTGTTGCCCAGCACTTCACTGGCCAGGGCGATGATCTGCAGGTTCGGACGAAATATCCGCTTGGTCTTGTTGTTGGCATGGCTGACATTGTTGCCAACTAGGGGGCCTTTTCCGGTCAATTCGCAGCGGCGGGACATGGGCGGTTCTCACGATTCGCAAGGATTTCCGGACTTTTGCCCGGTAAAAGAGCGGGGTTCATAGGCAAAGCGGGGCGCAGCGTCAAGCCGGGAATGCTCTCCGTCCCAAAGAACCAATATAATCAGGCACAAAGGCTTAGATATGCCCAAGATACCGACCAATTTCCTTGCCCAGGCCCTATCCAGACCGGCTGTGGCCGCCGGGGCCGAGGCGCCTGCCCCGCCCGCCTCGCGACTGGAGATGTCCCCCCTGTATTCCAGCGGCATCACCATGGGTCACGCTAAACGCCAATGAAAGCTTCCCGCTGATCCACGCCCAGTTCGTCCGTGTACCTAACAGCGTGGTGGACCATGATTACACTGTGCCGGTGCGGGTCTGTACCAACACCAAATATGGCGTGCTGGCGATGTTGGCCACCTCGCTGAAAGTGGACGGCCCAAGCCCGTCCGGCGTGAATGACGCGCGCTGAAGTGCCGTCAAACCGTGACAAATAAGACCTAAATGGCGTTCGTAATGCTCCGGATACGGAATAGAGACGCAGCACCCGGAAAAAGCCCGATTGGTCGCTCAGGACACTAGATGTGGTGGTCAGAACCCCGCTGTAATCCGGCTAAATGTATGAGAACAAAGGCAGATATTGAATTGGTTAGTGATTCGACCCCTTTATATTCCAGTAATGTTCTAATTGTTACCCCTGAATCCACAGCAGACTTCCCGCCGTATCAAGCTGCGAACCGGCAATTATGCGAGCTCCATCGAGAGAACAGGATGATTTCGAAACTGCAGGCATTGGCCCTCACAGGGCACCGGTTACGAGCATGTTCATCGGCCAGGCCGTCGCGGCAACAGACCTACATACTGGCGACTTTGGACGCGCTGCGCACGGCGCGCTCGCAACTCCAGAGCGCCCAGTCCAACAAGGGCGGTCACCGCGTCAAAGCCATCGCATTGGTCGACCAGGCCATAGCGGAAACCAATGAAGGCACCCGCGCCAGCCGCGGCGACTGATCCGCGGATTAAATTGTACAAAGGGCCCCCCCAGCCGGGACCTTTTTTTCTTGCGCTTCCAGGCGCCAGCCACAATCTAGGTCCCATGCACAAACAGGATATGCACCCCAAAGTCACGGCGGTGCTAGGACCCACCAATACCGGCAAGACCTTCTTCGCCATCGAACGCATGCTGGCGCACAAGTGCGGCATGATCGGCCTGCCGCTGCGCCTTCTGGCGCGCGAGGTCTATGACCGCATCGTAAAGCTGCGCGGTGCGAACGACGTCGCGCTGATCACAGGCGAAGAAAAAATCGTTCCCAAACATCCGCGCTACTATGTCTGCACCGTGGAAGCCATGCCGCTGGATATCCTGGTGGCATGCCTGGTGATCGACGAGATTCAGCTTTGCGCCGATCCCGAGCGCGGCCATGTCTTCACCGACCGGTTGCTGCATGCGCGGGGCACAGAGGAAACCTTGCTGCTCGGCAGCGACACGATGCGCGGCATCATCCAGCGTTTTATTCCCAAGGCCTGGTTCGTTAGTCGGGCGCGTTTCTCGGACCTGGCTTACACCGGGGCCAAGAAACTGACCCGCCTGCCGCGTCGTTCGGCCGTGGTGGGATTTTCCGCCGAGGATGTCTATGGCATCGCCGAAGTGATCCGCCGCCAGCGCGGCGGCGCGGCCGTGGTGCTGGGTGCGCTCAGCCCCCGCACCCGCAACGCCCAGGTCGAGCTGTACCAATCCGGCGACGTGGATTTCCTGGTGGCGACCGACGCCATCGGCATGGGCCTGAACATGGACGTGGACCATGTGGCATTTGCGGCGCGCGACAAATTCGACGGCGCGCGCATGCGGCCCTTAGCGCCGGCCGAGATCGGCCAGATCGCCGGCCGCGCCGGGCGCTACATGAATGACGGCACCTTCGGCGTCACCGGCAACTGCGAGCCGTTCGAGGACGAACTGGTGCATCGGCTGGAAACCCACCGCTATGATCCGGTGCGGGTGCTGCAATGGCGCAACAGGTCGCTGGACTTTCGCAGTCTTGCTAAGCTGAACGAGAGCCTGGATACACCGCCGCCGGAACGCGGATTGGTGCGAGCACACCCCGCCAGCGACGCAGTGGCACTGCGCACCCTGTCGACGGATGAAGAAGTTACAGCGCTGGCCACATCACGCGATCATGTGGTCCGGCTGTGGGATGTCTGCCAGCTGCCGGATTTCCGCAAGCTCTCCACCGACGAGCACGTCAAGCTGGTGCGCAACATCTTCCTGTTCCTCAGCAAGGACGGCGCCCTTCCCGATGACTGGCTGGCGAGCCAGATTGCCCGCGCCGATGTGATCGAAGGCGATGTCGCCACCCTGTCAGGTCGATTGGCGCAGATCCGCACCTACACCTATGCCGCGCACCGGTCGAGATGGACCCGCGACGGCGCGCACTGGCAGGGCATCACGCGGGCGGTGGAAGACCGACTGTCGGACGCGCTGCATGAACGCCTGACCCAGCGCTTCATCGACCGGCGCACCTCTGTGCTGATGAAGCATCTGCGTGATGACGAGTTCGCCAGCCTGGCGCTGGACGAAGCTGGCGGCGTCTCCATCGGCGGCGAGGCGATCGGCAAGCTGGAGGGCTTCCGCTTTGTCCCCGATCCCCGCGCCGTGGGTATTCATGCCCGCACCTTGCGTGCCGCAGCGCTCAAGGGCCTGGAGAGCGAAATCGCGTCGCGCAGCACGGCACTGGCCGCCGCCGAGGATGCCGCGATCACCCTGAGCGAACATGGCAAGCTGTGGTGGGACGGCGCCATAGTTGCAAAGCTCGCACCGGGTCCCTCGCCACTTGCGCCCGTGGTGCAGATGTTGGCGGACGAGTATGTGAAGACAGAATGCTTGCAGGCGCGGCTGGCTTCCTGGATTACCGAGCGCATCACCGCGCGGCTGGGACCACTGCTGGCGCTGCGGGACGCCGCCGAAGCCCGTACCGGCACACAACGCGCCCTGCCCGGGGAAGCGCGCGGCATCGCCCATCAGCTGGCCGAGAATTTTGGTAGCCTGGATCGCAAAACCTTGCCCTTGCCGGAAAAAATCGGACCGCAGATCCGCGCCCTGCGCCCCTTCGGCGTGTGGTTCGGGCGGCGCACTGTCTATCTGCCCAAGCTGCTGCGTCCCGACGCGGCGGGCCTGCTGACCTTGCTGTGGGGCGTGTGGACGAAGAAAGAGTCTCCGCCTGCCTCCCCCCCGCCGGGCCTGACTTCTTTTGCCGTCGACAAGGGAAACGACACCGCGTCTCTTCAGGCAGCAGGCTTTGCCGTGCTCGCCGGCCGCGCCATCCGCTTCGACATGCTGGAGCGTCTGGAAGACGAGCTGGAAAAAGCGCTGGCCAGCGGCAGCGATGCAGAGACGTTACAGACC
>JAPLPI010000221.1 GCA_026400305.1 Alphaproteobacteria bacterium
CGATTTCGGGATTGAGCGACACCGCCTCTCGCGCCTCTACCAGCGCGTCCTGTTTGGCGCCCGAGGCCAGCAGCGCCTTAATCAGGGTCAGCCGCGCCAGCAAACCGCCGCGCCCCGCCGCCAGCCGCGCCCGCAGATCGCGCGCGGCCTCCTCCGCCCTGCCCGAAGCGATCAGCGCCTCGGCGGCTTCGATCGGATCGCCATCAACCAAGCTGACACTTCATGTTAGAAGACATAGGCCGTTGTTCAACACCACCGTGCCGGGGCGTTCCTTCACAGACGCGCGATAGGAAAACGCGCTGCCGTCCTGCCACAGCTCCACCACCAGGGTCTCGCTGGGAAACACCGGCTTGGAGAAGCGAAGATCGAACTGCGTGATGCGCTCGGGCTGGGCTTGCGCCAGGGTGGACAGCACGGCGCGACAGGCTGTGCCATAGGAACACAGCCCATGCAGGATGGGCCGCGGGAAGCCGACCATTTTGGCAAAGGCCGGATCGCGGTGCAGCGGATTGCGATCGCCCGACAGCGCGTACAGGAATTCCTGATCGGGGCGGGTGTTGCATTCCTTCACTAGGTCGGGCGCGCGGTCGGGAATTTCGTGCAGCGCCGGCCCGCCGCTGGGCGAACCGCCAAAACCGCCGTCGCCGGGCAAAGATCGATGAAACGATGGTGAATAGCTTGTCGCCGCTGGCCGCTTCGCGCACCGCACGCTCCTGCACAAGCACCCCGCCCTTGCCTTCACCCTTGTCCAGGATCGCCAGCATGCGTTCATCGGCCAGCACTTCGCATTTTGGCGGCAAGGGCTTGTGGATGGTGATGTGGCGCTCGCCATCCACCACCATCGCGAAATTGATGGAGGATTTCTGAGGCATGCGCTGGCGGTCGGGCGGTACTTCGCCGCGCGAAATCACGCTGACAAAGGTAGGGATCACCTTCAACCCGTTATTCTCGTAAACGAAGGGCAGCTCCTGTTCGTCCAGGGGATCGCGACCCATGCCCACGCCCAAGGCATAGAGCATCACATTCTTTTCGTCATAGCGCGCGGCAAGGCCGTTCGCGCCCGCCTGCATCATGCCGTCATAGTCGATGGGCATAGTTCACCTCTGGTGCCAACCTAAAGCCTGTGATGGAATGGCGCCATGTCCATGCCCGCCACCTCCTCCGGCAAACCTTACTATCCGCCGCGCCGCTCCAATGGCTGTCTGTGGGGCTGCCTGATCCTAATTCTGATCTTTGCCCTGCCACCGGCCCTGCTGGGCGGTTATGGCGCCTGGTTCTTTTATGACGGCTTCCGTCACAGCACGGTGCTGACGGTGGTCAATGAATTAGTGCGCGAGGACGGCATTGCTCGGAAAGTGCTGGGCGAAGACGCGGTGGTGACCGAGGTGGACGGCAATGTTTTTTCCTGGATGCCCGGGAAGACCAGTCATGCCTACGAAGTGACCCTGGACAGTCCCAAAGGCGGAGGCCATCTGGCGGTGACTTCGCACATCGGTCTGTCCGGAATGAAGCTGGAGAGCGCCATTCTCACCGGCCCGGATGGGCGCCGCTATGACTTGCTCAAGCACCAGCAAATGCCTAACGACGGAGTCACTCGGCCGGACACTTCAATTTAAAAAAAAGTACATCGATTTAAGTTGCGGCAACAATGTGCGGGAGCGGTGTGCCGGACCCATCACCCATCACATTAGTGAACGGATCCTGTTCTTGTCGATGCAGGCGAGGGCGGTGTCAGAGCCTTCCTGAATCGCCTAGTCGAATTTATTCTAATCATGCAGAAGGATGTCGAGCATGGACGGCTCGATCAGGAAATCGCATTACTGGCGCACCACACGGCGCTGCACTTCCGAGGCAACAGTGCCTGAGCGCATCAGGATAGACAG
>JAPLPI010000165.1:0-5569 GCA_026400305.1 Alphaproteobacteria bacterium
GCTCCGACCTGTCGGCCACGGTGTGGTTGAACCCGCCTGCCAGCTATGACGGCGGCGAACTGGTGGTTCATCTCGGCACCCGGCCCATACTCTTCAAGGGCGAGCCGGGCAGCGTGGTGGTCTACCCCTCCACCCACCTGCATGAGGTGACCCCCGTCCGGCGGGGCCAGCGGCTGGTATCCATCACCTTCATCGAAAGCCTGATCCCGGACGAGTACCAGCGCACCCAGCTTTACGAGCTTGACGAGGTGGCCGCCCTGGAAGGGCTGAAGATGGTCTGGGAAAACCGCGTCCGGCTGGAGGCGGTACGGAACAATCTATTGCGTTTATGGTCCAGAAGTTAGATAACTAACTGATTATATTATATAATACTTTCAGACCCTGACCGTCCGTCACAAATTTTCCCATTAATCGCTTGTTGAACGGCTTGGGGCACCCTACAAAAACTATGTCAGGCAGCGCCTTGCGATTCTCGCGGCTGCCGCGCCGCCCCTGACCAGGCCCGGCATGCCCCGCGAGCAACGCGGGACCAACGGCTCTTCAGGACTAATCTTTGGCCACCAGCTCCAAGGCTAGCGGCCCGACAAAGTAACAATGACTGAAAAATTTGCGCTCCCCTCCGACGCTGTCCCGGTCCCGATGACCGTTTCGACAGATGGGCTTGCGCGACCTCTTTCCACCATCACATCGCGCCGCCCTGACCTGCCCGCCGCACTTCGTGTCGCCGGCCCCGGACGCGCGCGCGCAGGAGACTTTCATGACCAAGCGCATGCTGATCGACGCCAACCACCCGGAAGAAACGCGGGTGGTCATTCTCGACGGTTCCAGGGTCGAAGAATTTGACTTCGAGGCCGCTTCCAAGCGGCCACTCAAGGGAAACATCTATCTTGCGAAAGTGACGCGCGTTGAGCCGTCGCTGCAGGCAGCCTTTGTCGAATATGGCGGCAACCGTCAGGGCTTCCTGGCTTTCGCGGAAATCCATCCCGACTATTACCAGATCCCCGTCGCCGACCGGCAGGCCCTGATCGCCGAGCAGGAGGCCGAAGCTCGCCGCCACTCCGAGGACGATATCGAGAGCTTCGAGATCACCGGCTCCCGCAGCCATGACACCGAGGAAGAAGACCAAGCCGAGGACGAGGCCGACACCGACGAGGAAAGCGCGGAAATGGCGCCGCTGGTGCCCATGGACACCACCCCGGAGAGCGAAGAGACCGAGGAACCGTCCGGTCCGCCCGATGCCGAGGACGACCTCGAGGACGTTTTCGTCAATCATGGCGGCGCGGTAGTCGAGCATGACCATGATGAGGACCATGCCGAATTCAAGCCGGAAGCGGCCGAACAGGAGCTGAGCTACTATCCGGACGAGGGCGAGATCGCCGCCGCGGAAGCCGCCGAAGAAAATAATGTAGGCGAAATCCAGCCGGTTTCCACCGGCGCCCCGTTCGACGAAGCGGGCGCGGAAAGCAACGAAGGCGCTATCGAGCCCGTGAGCGGCGAAGACCAGTCGCCCGAGGCACAAGCGCTTGCCGCCCAGAAACCCACCCAGCGCTGGGTGCGCAAGAAGCATTACAAGATCCAGGAAGTCATAAAGCGCCGCCAGATCATTCTGGTGCAGGTCGTGAAGGAAGAACGCGGCAACAAGGGCGCTGCGCTGACCACTTACCTGTCGCTGGCCGGCCGTTATTGCGTGCTGATGCCCAACACCCCGCGCGGCGGCGGCATTTCGCGCAAGATCACCAACGCCGCCGACCGCAAGCGCCTCAAGAGCGCCGCACAGGGGCTGGAACTCCCCGAGGGCATGGGCCTAATCATCCGCACCGCCGGCGAGATCCGCAGCCGGATCGAAATTCGCCGCGACTATGACTATCTGCTGCGACTGTGGGACACGATCCGCGAAAAAACACTGTCCTCCAATGCGCCAGCCTGCGTCTATGAGGAAGGCGATCTTATAAAGCGCGTCATCCGCGACCTGTACAACAAGGATGTGAAGGACGTGGTGGTGGAAGGCGAAAAGGGCTTCCGCAACGCCAAGGACTTCATGCGCATGCTGATGCCCAGCCATGCCAAGTTCGTCCATCACTACAAGGACACGGTGCCGCTGTTCCAGCGCATGCACATCGAAGCCCAGCTGGATTCGATGTTCTCACCCACCGTCACGCTGAAATCTGGCGGCTATATCGTCATCAACCAGACCGAAGCGTTGGTCTCGATCGATGTCAATTCTGGCCGCGCCACGCGCGAAAATTCCATCGAGGAAACCGCGCGAAATACCAACCTGGAAGCGGCCTCGGAAGTGGGCCGCCAGCTGCGCCTGCGCGACCTGGCCGGCCTGATCGTCATAGACTTCATCGACATGGAAGAAGGCCGCAACGACCGCGAGGTCGAAAAGCGCCTGCGCGATGCGGTGAAGAACGACCGCGCCCGGGTGCAGATCGGCAAGATCTCGCAGTTCGGCCTTCTGGAAATGTCGCGCCAGCGCCTGCGCGCCGGCGTTCTGGCGGGATCGACCGTCCCCTGCGCCCATTGCGAGGGCCAGGGCATCGTGCGCTCGGTGGAATCCACCGCGCTGCGTGTCCTGCGCGGCATCGAGGAAGAAGCCGAGAAGAACCGCGCCGCTGCGGTCACGGTCAAGATCGCCAATGACGTGGCGATCTACATCCTGAACCAGAAGCGCGATGAACTGTCGCGCATCGAAAACGAGCACGGCATGGACATCTCCTTTTTTCCGAAGGACGGCCTGTCGGCCGGTTCCTTCGAGCTGGAATGCACCAAGAGCCGCGATCCGGGCGAGCGTCCGCGCAATTCGGCGGTGAGCATCGAGGCGGGATTTGTGCCCTCAACCGAGCCTGAGCCGGACTATGTGGAAGAGGTCGACGAGGAAGAAAAATTCATCGAGGCCGACATAGCCCGCGAAGAGCCCGAAGAGAATAACGGCGAGGAACGCCCCGCCGTTTCGAGCGAACGGGGTGATCGCGGCGAACGCGATGGCGGCCGTGGCAAGCGCCGCCGCCGCGGCGGTCGTGGCCGCAACCGCGAAGGCGGTCCCCGTCCCACCGGCGCCGATACCGGCATCGCTGCGGCTGCGCCCGTCGAAGCCCAGGCGGCGATTGCGACGTCGGACGACAGCGAATTCGAACCGGCCCAGCTCGGCGCACCGCTGGACGAGAATGGCCAGCCGCGCCGCAAGCGCCGCCGCCGCCGTGGCCGTCGTGGCGGCCGCGACCGTGCCGATCGTCCCCAGGGCGAAAATGGCGCCCCCCAGGTCGCCGAGCCGGTGGACCGTTTCGGCGCCGTTCCGGATGAGATCGACACCACGCCCACCGATACGCGCCATGCGCCCGGTGCGCCCTCCACGCCGGTCTGGTCACTCCAGGACGATATTCCCGACACCACGCCGACCGACGACAAGCCGGCGAAAAAGGGGTGGTGGCAAAAAGCATTCGGCGGCGAATAACGCCGGCGAGACGGAAAGAAAAAGGCCGCGATCCTGTCGCGGCCTTTTTCTTTCTTGCCGATCTTGGGCAGCGGCAGCATATCGCGCGCCCAGGGCAGCGCGGACTCGCACCAGATTTCGCGCTGGGGCGGCAGTGCCGCGCGCTCCGCCATCACGCCGATGCGCAAATTGTAGGTCTTCGCGCCCACCGCGTCGGTGGCATAGAGGGGCGAGCCGCAATCCCTGCAAAAAGCCTGGAGGCGGCGGTTACCGCTTTCGGCGGTCTTCACATAGGTTCTGGGCGCGCCCTTCAGCAGGCGGAAATCCTCCACCTTCGCCGGGACCGAGGCGCGGAACGCCGCGCCCGAGAGCGTCTGACAGTCGATGCAATGGCAGATCACCGCGCGCGCGGGATCGACTTCGGCCTCATAGGCAATGGCGCCGCAATGACACGCACCATGTACAATCACTGCGTGACCGCCACTTCGGCCGCCGCGGCCGCACCATGGGAGCCCGGATCGCTGAGCGCCACGCAGGACGTTTCATCGCAGGAAATCATGTTCACGGTGTCATAGGGCGCCGTGCCGGTGCCACGCAGGTCGCCCCGTTTGCCCAGGGTACGCCCGCCCGCCCCCGACAAAAGCGCATTGATGGCCACCGCCGTGCCGGCAGGGCCGCCGGCGCCCACGCCCGCCATTGCCACCTGGCCACCCGATGCGCCGATCACCGGCGTCAGGAAGGCCGATGCCAGGCCAGCCTGGGTGGAGGGCGTCAGGCCCAGCACCACGCCGGTGCCGGTCGCCGTATGCGCCGAGCCGAAGGGTCCGTTCATGGTCACCGCGCAGGACGCAGCGCCGCCATTGATGTCCACCGCGGCAAAGCCGGTGGACCCCATGTCATGCGGCAAGGCGCTAACACCGAACGCCGCCAGGGTCTGGCTCACCGCCGCCTGCGAATTGCGGGTGCGCGAAAGATTGTCCGTCATCGCAGCCGAGAAGGCGCCCGCGCCGGTGCGTGTGCCAGGCATATAGGCGATCATCCCGCCCAGCGGCCGCTGGCGCGCCGGACCTTGCTGCGCCGTGGTGGCGGCAAGTTCGGCTCCGCTGATGCCGCCGCCCTGCGCCGTGGAATAGGCCACGATGCGCGCCGCCACGTCACCCTTGTAGAAAGCGTCTGCGCCGCCCTGGCGGATCGCGCCCAGGGTCACGCCCAGCGGCACGTTCTTGGTCTCTGTCCCCGCGGCGCGCGGCGCGCCGGTATCGTCCAGAAATTCCGCCGACAGCGCCGCATCCAGCCGCACAGAGCTCTGGGCCGCGGGCAGCCGCACCGCCAGCGCCTGCGATACCGGAAATCCGGTGGAGGCATACGCTTCGCCCGGACCCACCACGCGCTGCCACGGCAAGGCGCCATACAGTCGGTGCATCTCGGCAAAGCCCTTCACGGCGCCGGGCAAGGCATAGACGCCGGCGCCGCGTGGCGCCTTGGTGAGGAAATCGAATTCAGTGACCTGGCCGGACGCGTCGCGCACCAGGCAGATGCCGCCGCCGCCAAGTCCCGCCGCCACCGGATAGGTCGCGACCATGGTGAAGAACATGGTGGTCACCGCATCCACTGCGCTGCCGCCCGATGTCAGCGCACCCGCGCCGGTGCGCGCCGCCAGCGGCTCGTCCGCCACCGCGATGCCGCCGCGCTGGGCCAGGCTGACTTCGCTGGCGGTATAGGTCTGGGGCGTATCTTCGCCCAGCCCCAGGGTCGAGGCGGTGTGGTCGCCCAGGGATTCGATGGTCTGGCAGCCACCCAGCATCAGGGCCTGCGCAGTGACAAGGGCGAGTAACCGTTTGGACAGCATGAAAGGGGCGTAATCCTTGAAGGGCCTTGAGAAACATCTTATGCCCCAGCCCGCGCCGAACCGCCACCGTTTGACCAATCAGGCCCCTCCCCCTAGGTTCTGGGCCAATACGGGGTCGGTTTTTGGCGGGGCATCAGGAGTACAGGCTTGTCGCTGAAATCGCCCAATTCCGCCTTGCGCAAACTCACATTCGCCGCTGGTTTCACCGCCACCCTGCTGGCCTATGGCTTGCCGGCGCAGGCGCAGGGAATCGGCCTGCTGCGCGATACCGAGACCGAGGAAGCGCT